>CAZPRX010000019.1:0-12121 GCA_964588835.1 uncultured Muribaculaceae bacterium | reverse complement strand
TAACTTCAATAACAACATTAGTTATTAGGAAAAGTTTACAATTCTTTTGTTTATATTTACGAATGTATTTAACAACGCTATGAATCAAGATCAATTTACTGTACTCTTAATAAATATTTCTGATCTTAAGTTTTCATTTCCTGTTGAGATTATTAACAGAGTTATTCTATCACAGGAAATTGTCCCAACCGATAACTCTGAAGGCATCGTAAAGGGACTGATAAACCTTCACGGAGAAGTAATTCCGGTTGTCTCTTTACGAAAAAGATTCTCTTTGCCAGAAACAGAGATTACCTCCGACAACGTATTTCTAATATTGTCATTTAAAAATTTAACTGTTGCAATAATTGCCGACAGCGTTGAAGGTGTTGAGGTGCTCAATAAATCAGATGTAAAATTGTACAAGGAGATTCTTCCGGGAATGAGTGAACTTGAATTCTTCACAAAAGAAGAAGGAATCTATTACATTTATAACGCTGAAAATTTGCTTAGTGCAGAGGAAGAAACGAGTGTAAGAAATTTTAATATCCATGAAGGCTAACGAACCTGTACTTAACATAGCAAAGGTTATTGAATCTTCAATGGGGCTTGCTTATCAGACTAACCGCATTGAAGAGTTTTCAAGACATCTTGGAGAAGCAGTTCTTACTTTGGGTTATCCTGATTTTGAATCATTCAATAAGAAAATTATAATCTCCGGCGGTAAACTTTCATCTGAAGAAAAAAAGGTTCTGGCAGCACATCTTACTGTAAGTGAAACTTACTTTTTCCGGGAGAAGCCAGCCATCACAATGTTCTGTAAAACAATCATTCCAGAACTCATTAAAAAGAAAAATGGAGAGATAATCAGAATATGGAGTGCAGGTTGCAGCTCCGGTGAAGAGCCATATACTCTGGCCATGATTATTAAGGAATTATTTCCAGCCTTACCAAAAGATAGCTTTAAAATTCTAGGCACGGATATTAATCCGAATGTACTAACTAAAGCTAGAAATGGGTTATACACACCTTGGTCGTTTAGAGAAATACCAGATCTTTATGTTAATAAATACTTTAATAAAATTGGTGACAATTATCAGATTACTGACTCTTTAAGAGATCTGGTCAAGTTTGAACATCTGAATCTGGCAGATGATATTTTCCCGGGAGAACTTCCAGGGGAACCTTCAATCGATATAATATTTTGCAGGAATGTTTTGATGTATCTTAACCACGAATTAATCAAGAAAATATCACAACGATTCTATAATATACTTAACGAGTCTGGATGGTTGATAACAAGCCAGGTAGAACTTAATGATGCATTTTTTTGACACTTTTCAAAAGTATACAGTGACGAGGGGGTATTTTACGTGAAGGACAGCTCACATAAAAAACGAAAACCTAATCTCCCATCCGTAAAAGAGTTAATCCCCATACCTCCTGTATCAAGAAAGAATCCAAGACAGCATAAAGTAGTCGAAACGAATCTGGTAAATAATGTAGAAGATAGTTCATTTTTAAATAGTGAGCTTGAAATGCTTTATTCTATAGGAAAGTATTCTGAATGTATTGAAAGTGCACTCAGGGAGATTGAGAGAGGAAACGAAGACAGTACATTGATGGGTTTTTTAGCAAAAAGTTATGCAAATACGGGAAAACACAAAGAGGCTGTCTCTGTCCTGGATAAATTAATTTCAAAGAATATTTCATCAGATGATATTTTCTATCTTTATGGGACAGTATTATCTGAATTGAAAGAGATAGAAGAGGCAAAAAAAATGTTTAGGAAAGGTTTATATTTAAATCCCGAACACTTGCTTTCTCATCTTATGCTTGGAAACATACTCAAGAATGAAGGGAATAGCCGTGGCGCTTCAATTCATTACAGAAATGTAATTCAATTAACTGATAAAATTAAAGATGAAGATATTATTAGGGCGACAGGTGGAGTAAATAAAGACAGACTAAGAGAAATGGTAGAAAAGCTCATAGAACAATAGATGAACAATAATAAAACTATACTAAAAGCCAGAGCAAAGCGAAATGCTGAAAAGATTAACCATAGTGAAAATCTTGACAATATTTACTTTTTGGTCTTCAGAGTCGTAAAAGAGATTTACGCTATCGAAAACAGTTGGATAAAAGAGGTTGTCAAGGTGGGGAGCTTCACTACAATTCCGGGGACTCCCGATTTTGTCATGGGTGTTGCTAATATTAGAGGCAATATTTATTCAGCAATCAATATAAACAGATTTCTATCATCAAAAGAGTATGGATTATCTGATTTAAATAAATTGATTATTATTTCAAATGGAGATGTTGAATTTGGCATTGTAGCCGATGAAATTATTGGCTTTTCTGAGACCCAGTTGTCTGTTGTGTCTGAAGTACCTGATAATTACAACCAGCTTTATAAAGAGTTTGTTTCAGGAATTTGTAGATCAGGTGCATTAATTCTAAATGGTAAAGCCTTAACAGAGAGTAACAAAATAATTATTGAATAATATGGAAAACTTCTTGAATTTTAAGACCCGGGGAAAGATGATTATAGCATTTGTTGTAATAGTAATTGCAACAATTCTATTCTCAGTTATTTCATACACAAATCACATGCGAATGAATATTGTAATTGAGGAAAACTCACTACTTGACACACTCGCATACGAACTCACAGGCTTGCGAGCTGACGAGAACAGGTTAAGAGCTTTAAGCCTGGAGGCATTATTCTATCCAAAGAGGCTCAATTCAAGCGACATACGAAGCAAGATTGACCAAAAGCAAAAAGATATAATTCAGAAAACTGATGGGCTTGATAGCCTCCTTAATGCATATCCTGATCAGAAAATTCTGATGAAAGATCTTAGGGCTGATGTAGAGAAATACGTGAGTAACAGAGAGGTTATGATTGAACTCATAAATGATGGGAAAACAGATATGGCATTAATTCTTGTAAACGAAGAACAGGATATCCTATATGAACAGATAAGAGATAAATCAATTACGATCGAAACCAATTTACTTGCCCTTAAAACAAAGACTCATGCTTTATCAGAAAAAGCTGAAAGGATTGTTGTCTGGCAATTATTTATTCTTGGCAGCATATTAGTATTCCTTGTTATTTCAATTGCTATATGGACATTAAGGATTGTAAGAAAAATTACTGAAGAGATCAAATCCGGTGTTGAAATACTTGGAAATGCATCATCTGACATTTTGAGTGCTGTAACGGAAATTTCAGCAGGAGCTGCAGAGACTTCAACTGCTGTAACAGAAACCACCACAACAATTGAAGAGGTAAGGCAAACAGCAATGGTCTCAAATCAAAAGGCACAGTCACTTATGGAAAGCTCTCAGAAAGCCTCTGATTCTGCTGATAAGGGTAGAGACTCTGTAAAAAAACTCACTTCAGCAATAACACATATTGACAGTCAAATGAATCTTATTTCTGACACTGTTGTTAAACTTTCAGAACAAAACAGAGCTATTGCAGAAATCACCTCAACTGTTGCAGATATTGCTGACCAGTCAAATCTGCTTGCTGTAAACGCTGCAATAGAGGCTGCAAAAGCCGGAGAACATGGAAGAGGCTTTACAATAGTTGCTCAGGAGATACGCTCACTTGCAGATCAATCAAAGAGAGCAACTCAGCAGGTAAAAGAGATTCTTAATGAAATTAATAAATCTGTAAACTCAACCGTGGGTGTAACTGATCAAGGTGCTAAAAGTGTTGAAGAGGGTATACGAAGAGTTAAGGAGAGTGGCGAGGTTATTGATATTTTAGCTGATAACGTTGAAGACGCTGTTGAGGCCGCTATTCAAATATCTTCATCTACTAGACAGCAAATGGCAGGAATGGACCAAATTGTACCTGCAATGGAAAATATTAAAAGAGCAAGCGAGCAAAATGTTACAGGAATTAATCATACTCAGGATACCGCTCAAAAAATTCATCAGCTGGGTAGGAATTTAAAGATGATTCTAATTAAATACAATTTATAGTTCAGATGGGATTAAACCAGGACGATCTCTTAAAGGAGCTGCTCGAAGATTTTAGAATTGAGGCCGAAGAACATCTGACCTCAATTGATGAAGGATTAATCGAACTTGAAAAGAGCGGTGAAAATCCGGATAAATCTGTCCTTGAAAGAGTATATAGAGAGACACACTCACTTAAGGGAGCCGCCAGAGCTGTAAACCTTGCGGATACAGAGAGGCTCTGCATGTTCATGGAAAATGTAATGTCCGTACTGAAAAATGGTGAAGGTATCCTTTTTGATTCACTCTTTGATGTTATGCACAAATCTGTTGACTCTTTACGACTGATGCTTTCAAATCTTAAAGAGAGCGGTAAAGAGAGAAAATTGCCAAATCTCCCTTTACTAATAAAAAACCTTGAATTCATCCACAATGAATTATTATCCCAAGGAAAGAGTCAACAAGAGAAAAATATAAATGAAGTTGCAGTTCCCGAAAAATCTGAGGCTAACGACATCCCTAAAAGAATTGACTCTGAAAGTGAAACAATACGTATCTCTTCAACTAAGCTAAACAAAATTCTAACTCAGAGCGAAGACTTCATCGCAATAAAGACTACTTTAGCTTTTTATAAAAGTGAACTTGCTGATATCAAAGCTAAGATTAAGGATGACAAGATTGAGTATCTCTATGGTGATTTAACAAGGTTTATTCATGTTGCAAACAGAATGATAGACGACCTGATAATTGATGTTAAATCAACGCTACTATTACCTTTCTCAACAATTTTAAATATTGTCCCCAGAATAGTAAGAGATCTAGCCAGAGACCATGGCAAAGAGATAGCGGTAGAAATAAAGGGTGAACATTTCGAGATTGACAAGCGTATTCTAGAAGAGTTAAAGGATCCCCTTATTCACTTAATCCGGAATTGTGCTGATCACGGAATTGAAAGTGTTAAAGAGAGATTGGCTGCAGGAAAAAAATCAACTGGTAAAATACGTATAACCATTACTAAAGATGCCGACGCAAAGCTATCTGTATCAATTGAAGATGATGGAGGAGGGATTAGAACAGAAAAGGTTGTAAAATCTGCTATAAAGAACAATATACTTGATAATGAGAGAGCTAGTCAAATGACATCTCACGAGAAAATAAACCTTATTTTTGCTTCTGGTGTTTCATCCAGCGATATGATAACAGAGATATCAGGAAGGGGTCTTGGGATGGCAATTGTAGCTGAAAAAATCTGCAATCTGGGTGGTACTGTAAGTGTTGACTCTACAGAGGGTAAGGGAACTTCATTTTCAATTAAAATTCCTCAGACAATTGCTACTTTCAGGGGATTGCTAATAACTAGTTGTGAACAACAATTTCTCATACCTTCAATTTTTATTGAGAAAGTCATTGGAGTTACTGATGGTGATATCATTAACTCTGGGCATAGGGCTTCAGTTATCATTTCCGGTGATCACGTAGGGCTAATGGATTTAGGTACATCGTTAGGATTAACCGCCTCTGACAAATCGGACTCAAAAATGAAACCTGCACTCATTCTTACGTCCAACAACAAAAGAATGGCTTTCAAAGTAGATAAAATAATTGAGGAGGTTGAAGGTATAGTTAAACCACTCGGAAAGCAGCTGAAAACAGTTAATAAAATTACTGGCGTTACCATGGTGGGAAACGGAGTATTAATTCCTGTTGTTAACGTCTCAGAACTTATTGAAGGATCAACAGGTGGAGAGCATGGCGGACTTTCGCGTAACAATAGCATGTCAACTTCACTTGACCAAAAACAGAAAATTCTCATAGTTGAAGATTCAATAACGGTTAGGAGCATGTTAAAAAGCATTGTAGAAAGTGCAGGATACGAAACCGTTGTGGCAGTTGATGGTGTTGATGCATACATAAAACTTCAGGAGCAATCTTTTGACGCCGTTGTAACAGATATTGAGATGCCAAACATGAACGGATTTGAGCTAACATCAAAGATAAAAGGAGATAGCAGGTATTCAGAAATACCGGTTATTCTTGTCACCACATTAGAGTCTCCCAAAGACATGCAGAAGGGTATGGATGCAGGTGCAAATGCGTATATAGTAAAGGGCAGTTTTGAGAAGAGCAATCTTACAGATACAATAAGAAGATTAATTTAGAATATTGAAGGATGAAAAAGGAGATCAGCAAGCCGATTAGGGTATTGATAGCAGACGACTCTTCTGTAGGAAGAAGACTGCTTGCCGGTATCCTTTCTGAGGATCCCATGATTGAGATAGTTGCTATGGCCACTGATGGTAAAGAGGCTTTGGAAATGACTATAAAACACAATCCAGATGTTGTCAGCATGGATATTAACATGCCGGTTATGGATGGTATTGAGGCTACAAAAAGAATCATGAGCACATGTCCTGTACCGGTTATAATTGTTAGCAGTATTTACCGTGACACAGACGTTCTTACTGCAATCAGGGAGTTAGAGGCGGGTGCTGTTATGGTTCTTCCTAAACCACACGGTCCAGGACATGAGACTTTTGAATCATCTGCTATTAAATATGTCAACTCAATAAAACTTATGGCAGAAGTTAAAGTGGTCAGACGAAACAATAACGGAAAGGCGTACATTCAAGAGATAAAAAAATCAATTGCAAGAATTGGAGATACTTGTAAAATTAAAACGAACGCAAGGATTGTAGTAATTGGAGCTTCAGCAGGTGGTCCGGAAGCTCTTAAATTGTTACTCTCAGAAATTTCACCGAAATTTCCTTTACCAATCCTTCTAGTTCAGCATATTGACCAAAATTTTATTCAGGGTTTTACCTCATGGATTAATACTTTTTCAAATATTGAAGCTGTAATTGCAACACAAGGAGAAAGGCCCAAGCCAGGAAAGTTATACATCCCCCCTCCTGAATCTCACATGATTATAGAGAACGGAATTATTTCAACAAAAAGTGGCAATGAAATTGAATCACTTCACAAACCATCAGTAGATGTTCTTTTTCAGAGCATTGCTAAATACTACGGGGAAAACTCAGTTGGGATTATACTTTCTGGTATGGGGAAAGATGGAGCAAATGGTTTAAAAATGATGAAGGATGCAGGAGCCTTCACATTTATTCAGGACATAAGTAGTGCGCTTATTTACGGAATGCCGGGTGAAGCCCTTAAGTTAGGTGCAGCTTGCGCTGTGCTGACCCCCGATGAAATTGCAAAAAAATTAAATTACATATATACGAAATGAGTAAAAACAGTATTTCAAGTTTACTTGGCGATAGGCATATTGTAGCATCTGAAGACTCATTGGTTCAGGCAAAGCGGCTTGAGTTTCTGTTTAAGAAAAACGAAATAAAATATAAAATTTTCTATAACGCTTCTGATGCATACGAATCAATATGTGAGTCTAAACCAGCATTGATTATCAGTGACGTTATAATGCCCGGGATGAACGGTTTTGAGTATTGTAGTAAAGTCAAAGCGAATGGAAATCTTAAGGATATTCCGGTAATGCTGTTGACAGCACTTCAAGACCCTGATGATATTATAAAGGGATTACAGAGTGGTGCAGATAATTTTGTTACAAAACCATATGAAGAGAAAGAGATTCTTGAAAGAATTGAGCACCTTTTAATTAATACTGAGATAGCTACCGAAACCAAGGATACAGGCGAGGTTAAAATTAAATTTAGAGGGAACGAATACATTATTACCTCGTCAAAGAGGCAAATTATTGACCTCCTTATCTCAGTATATGAAACTGCAACAAAAAGAAACAACGAACTGTCAGATACTAAGTCACAACTTGAAAGATCCAATACAGAACTTAAACAGGCAAACAGTGATCTGGAATCTTTCTCTAGATCAGTTTCACATGACTTACGCTCCCCACTCTCTGTTATTATGGGTTTTGCATCTGCAATTCTTGATAATCCTGATAGTAAAATGTCATCTGATGAAAGAGAGTTCATGGGGTATATTAATGACTCTGCTAAAGAGATGGCTCAACTTATAAAAGATTTACTTGCTTTCTCACAATCTGGTACGACAGAACTTAGGAGAGAAGATGTTAACCTTTCAAGTATTGCCAAAGATGTTGTGGATAACCTCCTGTTAAGATATCCTGAGTCTAAACCTAAGATTGAAATTCAGGATGGACTCACCGCAAATGCAGACCCAAATCTTATTCGTATTGTTTTGGATAATGTAATAGGCAACGCTGTTAAATATAGTTCAAAGTCAGATACTCCTCTCGTTAAGTTTTATTCTGAAGAGAGTTTTGGTAGTTTAGTATTTTGTGTTGAAGATAATGGTGCCGGTTTTGATTCTGACAACGCCGATGATTTGTTTAAACCGTTTGTTAGGTATCACGGAGATGATTTCAGTGGAACAGGAGTAGGTTTATCAACTGTTAAACGGGTAATTGAACGGCATGGTGGTAGTGTATGGGCTGAGTCTAAAAAAGGAGAGGGGGCAAAGTTCTTCTTCACAATCAGTTAAATTAATGAGATATTCACTGGGCTTGGTTTTATCTGGAGGTGGGGTAAAAGGATTTGCCCACGCTGGTGCAATTAAGGCTCTTGAAGAGAGAGGTATTATTCCTGATATAATTGCAGGCACTAGTGCCGGAGCTATAGTAGCTGCACTTTATTCAGGGGGAAACTCTCCTGAGAAAATTGTTGAACTGTTCAACGATAAAGATTTTAATTATTTTGTTGAGTTAAACATACCAAAGAATGGACTTTTCAAACCCACCGGATTTATCAAATTATTAAAATCTAGTATATCTGCAAGAACTTTTGAAGAATTAAAAATTCCACTCAAAGTTGTAGCTACAAATCTTGATGAAGGAAAGTATGAAGTATTCTCAGATGGTGAGCTAATCAAGAAGATAACTGCGTCGGCGTGTGTACCTGTTATATTTAATCCCATTGAGATTAATGGTAATTTATACGCAGATGGAGGAATATTCAAAAACTTCCCTGTGTCTGTAATTAGGGGAGAGTGTGATAGAGTGATAGGTGTTAATGCGAGCCCTCTTGTTACCGAAAAATATTCAAAGAACATCGTAGGCATTGCAGAGCGATCATATCACTTTATGTTCAGGGCAAACACATTGGAAGACAAGAAGATGTGCGACATCCTTGTTGAGGTTGAGAGTGCTATGCAATTCAAAACATTCGATCTCAAAAAAGTTGACATCATATTCAAGATGGGTTACGATGCAATGAGCAAAGCACTTGATTTATAAATCAATTTTAATTCCGGCAAAAAATGTTCTCGGGTTTCCGGGTCCATATACATATCCTGCATCTCTTAATTCTCCTCTGTCTAAGTCTTGCTGATAAGAGTCAATAATATTTTTTACTCCTGCATTAAATTGAAGTGTATGCTCTCCACCAATTTTAATGTCGTATGAGAACTTCAATCCAATATCCCAGAAAGACTGTGTTGTTTTTAGTGTGTCATTTGTGATGTAACCAGCAAAATGTGGCATAATCATACTTCCTGTGTAAACACACGTAAGAGATGTATTAAACTGGGTATATGGATTCCATGAAAAAGTTAAGTATCCATATGAGTCAGGAGTTTTGTGCATTCTTCTGCCTGCAGGAAGGTCAGGGTCTTCTGACCATCTGTATAGCTCTTTGTATCTGCTAGATTGAATTGTATAACCCGCTTGAGCTGAAAAATTATTGCCATAGTTTGCCTTAGCTTCAATGTTTGCGCCGGTAATTAGTGCTCCGCTAGCATTTTTCCTTTGCAGAATGATGTTTCCCATTTCATCTCTGCCAATTGCCTCTAAAGCAAAAACATCTTTTAAACTAGTATGAAAAACTTCAGTCAGTAAATTCATTTGAACAGGTCCTGCAAAAAAATAATAATCGGCAGACGCACTAATACTATATGAATATTCAGGTCTTAACATGGGGTCAATAACAATTAGAGAGACACTCCCTCCTACTGCCTCTACGTGTAAATCTTCGCTATAGGCTTGCGGTGCCCTGTAGCCGCTTGAAAAGCTACCCCGGAAGATTAAGTTTTCAACCGGAGTGTATCTAAGATTTACTCTAGGGGAGAATATGGGTCTCTTTACATGATTGTTCTTATCAAGACGAGCTCCAATCAAAATGCTTGTCTTCTCATTCTTCCATTCATTTTGAATATATCCTCCAAATGTTACTGCTTTTTGATCAATAACTCTATTGTATCCAAGCATTGCATCTTTAAGTGAGTTATAATTATATTCAATTCCTGCAGTAAATTCTGACGGAAGGAAAGTAAAGTTTTTAATTTTATTTGAATATTGACTTCCTGCAGAGAAAGTAATATCATCTGTTCTTCCGTATGCGTTAAGATCTTTATTCGTTCCAAAATAGCTATCTCTTCCGATCTTTTGAGCAGATGTAAAAATGGAAACTCTATGTTTATAATCTTTTGTGTTAATATCAATCTTAGCACCTCCCCCATTAATTTTATGCTTAACTTGTTCTGCAACTGTCGCTTCATGTGGAGGTCCTGATAATGAATCACCACCTCTTCTGAATTCGTTCATGTGATGATATTCCAAAGTCAGTCTGGTATTGGGGGTGAATTTATGATACCCTCTAAAACCTATTGTCTCCGCATCTAGAACAGGAATATCACTAAATCCGTCGTCATCTCTGTCATATGGAGATCTATCCCGTATCATTGCAAACAGATAAACACCAGTATCAAAATCCTTTGTAACAAATGAGCTATTTAAAGAAGTTGTATAATCCACAGATCTTTTTCCGCTAAATGCAGTTTGATTAGATATGGATAAGGTGTTTTTAATTGGTTCTTTAGTAATTATATTGATTACACCACCTATTGCATTGGACCCAAATACCGCAGAACCTCCACCTCTTAATACCTCCACCCTTTCAATCATACTAGCCGGTAGTTGTTCTACACCATAAACAGCTGCTAAAGAGCTAAAGATAGGCCTGCTATCAAGCAGAATCTGAGTATACTGACCTTCAAGGCCATTTATCCTTACTTGTGTAACAGCACAATTCTGGCAACTAACTTCAACCCTGACTCCTGGCTGAAAATTTAGTACCTGACTTAGATTTGATGAGGCAGATTGCTCAAAAAGCTTTTTTCCAAGTACATTGACTACAGATGGTGACTCTCTTCTCTTTGATTCATTTCTAGTAGCAGTTACCACAACCTCATTCATATTAAGGGAGCTCTCTTCTAGTTCAAAATTTAAAACTGAAACACTATTAGGTACAATTTCCACAATCGTGTCTTTTGCAATGTAACCAAGAGATGTTGCACTAAACTTAAATTTACCTGCCGGAATATTGTTTTTAAGGTAATGACCTGAAGCATCTGCTGGAAAGTTAATATCGACTGAGTCTATCTTAATTGAAGCAAATGGAATATGCAGTCCTGTAGATTTCTCAATAATGTGACCTGATATTACAGATGTTTCACCTTTATTAGGAGTAATTTGTGAATATAGCAAGCTGAAGCATAGGAATGCTGCAATTGTCAAACATATACGCTGATAATTCATTTATTTTTATGTTAGTTAGTTGAAGATAAGAAGAACAGAAACGACTAACTAACTAATGGAGGAGCTCTTGATTGAATTGATAAATGAACAAAAAATGATAATTTTCTCTCTTCGTTTGTTCTAATAACTGAAAGCAGCTTACTGAATGCCGACTGCAAAATAAGCGCAGCAGCTATAAAATTTAACGAAGAGATGAGTAACGAAATCAAAGAGAGTGATGCACTGCTATGAGTGTGAGAAGGAGTAGATGCATCACCTGCCAGATATAAGTGAGAATGGACTATCTTCTCTTCTCCACTTATATGGGAATGATAAAACATCGTTGCTCCGCTATAATAAGTAACAAACGATATTAATACAAAATATTTTAGAAACCCTCTCCTTATACGTTCCATAATTCAACAGGCCGCAAAAATAATAAAATAAAAGGGCGACATCAAATGTCGCCCTAAAATAATATTTTTTTACTCTATTTCTTAAGATATTTCTCAAAGAATTGATCCTGCTCCCAAAGAAGATGTAATATATTCTCTCGTGCAGCGTATCCATGAGACTCCTTAGGAAGAATAACCATTCTTACAGGTGCTCCTAAGCCCTTAAGAGCCTGGAAATATCTTT
>CAZPRX010000018.1:0-12411 GCA_964588835.1 uncultured Muribaculaceae bacterium | reverse complement strand
ATTATTCTACAACTCCTAGGGTCTATATGGTTATACTTCCGGGAGTACATACAGGAGATGTGAAAATAGGAGTAGAGAGCGGCGGGGTTTTTAAGGAGGTTGTCAAATCAAATGTAACTTTTATAAGGGGTAAAAAGTACATTGTGAAGGTTGATGCTGCCAAGGCAGAGATTCCTGTTATAGATGGGATGGATCTTGAGCCGGTAGAAGTTAATGGGGTTATTTGGGCTCCAGTAAATGCAGGTTATCGAGAGGATTTAAGAAGAGGTGAGTATTTCCAGTGGTTCAGAAAATATGGGTTTGGGCAACAACCCACAACAATGTTGGCCAGTAGTACATTATGGGATGTTGATCTTGATCAGGAGACATCATTGGATAGGTATCGGAATATTTTTTTTACATGGTTGGGTTCGGGATATGAATGGATGCCAATATATCAAATAGAATGGAACCGTACTGAAAAATTTAATCCATGTCCGGCAGGGTGGAGACTACCGACTAAAACTGAGGTAGACAATCTCATCTCTTTTGGAAGTACAAATATAATAGCTGAAAATGCAGGAGGTGTTGATGGTCTGAAAGGCAGATGGGTAGGTCCAGAGCATGATAAACCTGATCGGAGAACATCCAGTGCAGTTTTCTTTCCATATACAGGTACATTGTTAGCTAATAACGGAAAGTGGCCATCTACTTTTACTAATGGTAATTACTGGCTGGCCTATTTCGGAGAATCCTCTTCATCTATTAACGGACAGGTATTGACTGTAAATGATAATCAAAGCTCAAATCCAAAAATTAATCTTATGAATAAAGCTCATGGGGTTTCTGTTAGATGTGTTAAAAAGACGACTTCAGCTGAAGCATTGCTTTATACAATTAAACCGGTTGATATACAGGAGGGGTTAGTTAAAACAGGTGGATATATAGAAGAGGAGGGTTCCTTGCCAGTTATCGAGAGAGGAGTTTTCTATGGAAACTCAAAATTTCCTGCAACAACAGAAGTGGTTGCATCAACTGCAGGAGATGGTTCGTTTACTGTAGATATTACTGGTTTAGAAGAGACGAAAACATATTATGTAAGAGCTTATGCCAAAAATTCAGGAGGGACTGTTTATTATGGTGATCAGTACAAGTTTATAAAGAAAAGTCCTGCTAATTACAATGGGAAGGAGGTTACCATAAACGGAGTTACTTGGGCCCCGTTTAACGCCGGATATAGTGATGTTTATCCATACGGACTTTTATATCAGTGGCACAGAAAATATGGTCAGACATATCAAGGTGAGACTCCAGCTCCGGCATTTCCTACCTCTCCTGTTCCATTATCAAGTATTTCCAGCTTTACATATAAGGATAAGTATATAAAGTCCACGAATTCGCCATATGATTGTTGTTCAGTACAACAACCTTCATGGAGTATGATTAGGGCGCACAACCCTTGTCCTGAAGGCTGGAGAGTACCAACAAAAACTGAGTTGCAATCTTTATTAGATTCAGGAAGTTCTTGGGGTGTTGGTCCAGATGGTGTGCCGGGAAGATGGTTTGGCGAGGATCATGCAGGAACTAAGGATAATTGTGTTTTTCTTCCTGCCTCTGGACTAAGAACTAATTCGTCAGACTCAGACCAAAGAGATTTTTCTGGGACATATTGGTCAACATATATTGATGTTACCAATCCTGCAACTCTTTACTTTGACTCTTCAAGTACAATGATGTCAAAGAATTATCGAGCTTACGGAGTATCTGTAAGATGCGTAAAAGAATAAAGATTAACTGAGATAAATAGTCCGCTTAAAGATTTTAAGTACTAGTTCACCATTTTAAAAGATGGTTCATATGACTCAGCCTTGATTTACGCGCTTTCAGGCAGAAGTATTACGCGCCGGGTGGGTATTTGTAAGTTTGGGTAATTGTTAGATTGTACTTTTGCGCTCCTAAAAAAAATAATTTTATGAAATTTAAAAGTCTTATAGTTATTGCAGCAATGGTTCTGCTTGTAAACTCAGCAAACGCGCAGGAGCGCAGAAGAAAAGTGGGATTTGAGTTAACTGCCGGTCCCTCTGTTGCCCTTAACAATCTGGGCGATTTTAAAATGAAGGTTGGGAAAGGTGTAGAAGGCATTTTTACCTATATGCCTTTGGAGCACTTCGGGTTATTTGCAGGATGGGGTTGGAATAATTTCAGAAGTAATTATTATGATTTTGAAGACACTGGTTATATGTTTGGGGTACAGTTTAAGGATGATATTAACAAATCTGCATTTTCTTATTATCTTAGGGCTGGCGGACTATATAATCATATAGAGATAGAGGATGCAACTCCTAGTATCGTTGACGGATTCAGATCAGACAGTGGACACGGATTAGGAATTCATCTGTCAGGTGGGGTTGAGTATAGTTTGGGTAAAGGTTGGTGTATTAATTCAAATCTGAAATTCCAGCATTTGAAAAGAGATGTAGTTCTGCCATCTATGTTAAGAGATAACGCTGCAACCGCTGTAAATTTGAATTATTTAGCATTAAGACTGGGTGTGGTTAAATATTTTTAACTGTATTATTATAGGCGATTCCATTTTCAACCGGGAGCATTTTTTGCCCCGGTTGAATTGCCATTTAAGAATATTAATAGGAAATGTTATAGTATGGATGTTTTAATTATTGAAGATGAATCTCTTGCTGCCGACAGGCTGGAAGAGATGCTGCTTGAGGTTGACTCAAATGTCAATATTGTGGGTAAGCTGGGATCCGTGAAAGAGTCAGTAGCCTGGCTTAGCAGAAATTTTGCCGACTTAATTTTTCTTGATATTCAATTATCAGATGGAATTAGCTTTTCGATTTTTGAAAAAATAAAGACCAGAACGCCAATAATTTTTACAACTACATATGACCAGTATGCTATTAAGGCTTTTGAGGTGAACAGTCTGGCTTATTTGCTGAAACCTATTGGAAAGAGGCAACTGGAGGAGGCTTTGGTAAAATTCAAGTCGGTAAAAGCTGCATATGCAATTGATTCCGGGACTCTGTCAGATATCTTTGTTCAGTATAAGACTGAATATAAAGAGCGTTTTTTAATTCAGGTGGGTCAGAGATATACAAAAATTGAGATAAAGGATATAGCCTACTTTTATTCTTCCGATATGGGTATTAATCTGAGAACTTTTTCAGGAAACACATATCCGGTAGATTATACAATAGACAAGCTAGAGTCAATGATTAATCCGGATCTGTTTTTTAGGATTAACAGAAAATTGCTGATTTCCCATGCCTCAATATCAGGCATGACAGCATATTCAAGAGGGAGAATTAAGATTGTACTTGTGCCGGAATTTCAAAATGAAATAGAAGCAATTGTAAGTATAGACAGATCATCCGAATTCAAAAGATGGCTTGATAAGTAATTGTTTGTCAAATGAATATTCGTAGGTTTAACAATTTAAGTCCCTTCTCCTTTAAGAGTATATTAGCACTTACTGCAGGGCTCTCTTTGTTAATTCAGATTATTCTTGTTTCTTATAATCACTTCACAGGATTTCATATTGTAAAATCAACATATGAACTATTTCTAAGGATAGGTATCAGCACAGTCATCAGTACTATAATTGGTTTATTGATTGTTAGCATTGATCTGTGGTGTATTAAGACTCTAAACAAAAAGCTGCCATGGAGCGGCCATACTTCAAAAAGATTTTTAATTCAAATTGTATTCGTTATAGTGACCGGTGTGTCGTTCTCCTATATAACAACTACAATCTCAAATGACTTTATCCATAAATACGAAGAGACATTAAGCAACGTATATATTATTAATGCGATTCTCTTTTCTGTCTCAAACTTATTGTTTATGATAATACTTGAGGGCTGGGTTATTTATTACGAAACAAAAAAAACAAGGGTTGTTACTGGTAGTCTGAAATATGAATTGAGTCAGCTGAAATTTGATGTTTTAAAGAATCAGATTAATCCGCATTTTATGTTTAACAGCCTTAATGTACTTGCCGGGTTAATTAGAAAAGATACTGTTAAAGCACAACAATTTATTGAGGATTTTGCCAAAATATACAGATATGTTGCCGAGACAATTGAGGAGCCTCTGGTAACATTGAAGATGGAGCTGTCATTTGTTGAAAGCTACATCTATTTACAAAAGATAAGGTATGGTGAGACGTTGAAATATAAGGCTGAGATTCCTGATGATTTACTTGAATACCAACTGCCACCATTATCACTCCAGGTAGTACTTGAAAATGCAATAAAACATAATGTTATTGATTCATCAGAAAATCTTTGCATAGAAATTGTGTCAAAAGAATCCTTTTTGATAATAAAGAACAGAATCAGCCCTAAAAAGTCATATGATTTATCTGCGGGAGCAGGACTCAAGAATCTTACTAAAAGATATGCTTTTGTTAGTAACAGACTACCTGAATTAAAGAAGAGCGACGGATATTTCATAGTTAAAATACCACTAATAACTGATTGAAAATGACAGAAAAGAGAAGCCTCTATCAAATTTATAAGGATTTGTTTGTTTTTCTGATTTTCACTGCAATCATTTTGCAGTCAGGTATTTTTATAAGTAATTACATTAAAGGTTTTTACGAAGAGATGGACGCCAATTTAATTGTTGGGGTAATCGTCTCAAGATCTGCAGTCGGTTTTATTTCCAGCCTGATTGTAGCACTCCCCCTAATTTTACTTATAAAAAAACTGAATCTGTACCTGCCATGGGGAGTACACTCTGTTGCAAGAGTGTCAGTGGAATTCATAATAGTGGTTGCTGTCTCAATAGCAATAACATTAGTAGTCTATCTAACTGCAGGAGCTTTCTCCTCTGAATTACAACAACCACACTACTCTTTTCTTGATTCAACTATAATATATTCAATTACTAATATCCTCTTTACTACATCATTGGAGGGGTATCTGTTTTACAAGGAGCATAAAAAATCAAAACTGGAGGAGGCAATTTTAAGAGATGAAATTGCTGGAATTAAATTGGATATACTTAAAAATCAGATAAACCAGCACTTTATGTTTAATAGTCTCAATGTTTTGTCGGGATTACTCAAAAAGGATCCTGATAAGGCAGAGATTTTTATTCAGGAATTTTCAAGTATTTACAGATATGTTCTTGAGACCATTGAACAACCTCTTTCAAATCTGGCAGATGAGTTAAATTTCTTAAGGTCTTATATATATCTTCAACAAATAAGACATGGAAATAGCCTATTATATACGGAGTCTGTCTCCACTCAATTATACAACAAGAGACTTCCGCCACTTTCATTGCAGACGGTTCTTGAGAATTCAATTAAACATAATATTGTGAATGAAGATAGCCCGCTTCTTATTGAGTTGTTTGACGAAGATGGGGCTATTGTTGTAAAGAATAATTACCAGCCCAAAATATCAATTATAGCATCAACCGGTTTGGGACAGAAAAATATCAAGAGGAGGTATCAGATTATTTGTGAGAAATATCCTCTATTTATCATCAAAGATGGGTGTTACATTGCAACTCTTCCACTTGTTGAGTAAAAAGTTGTGTTAAATACAGAGACTAAAAAAGAGATATTATGAAATTATTTAAAATCATTATAGCAGCAATATTATTACAGTATTGTTTTTTGAATTTGTCGGCCCAATCTGTGCAGAAGATTCTTCCGGATGACAATTTTACTCTGGCACTTGCATTTCATAAAACCGATACTGTTTTAGTGGTAACACCGGATAGTTACCTTCTCACGAATGAAGATAAAAGGGATATTGAACGATATGTATTTTGGGGTCAATGGCAAAAAAAGCCAATCTATATATTTAAAAGAGAATTTGAGTTGAATGACACGGATTACTCCAGAAAAATTCAGCTTTACGGGCCATTTGCTAAATTTAAAAATAAAAAGCTTGTTGAATCTCCATTCAGGCAAACACCTCGTGGGTTTGAGCTGGAGAATGTCAGATATGAGATGGATGAAGATGCTATGTTCTATATCACTTCTGATGCCAGCAGAATGTTTACGTGCAGAAACTCAACCAAACACAATAACATTTATACTCAGATTGCAGCCGGCAGCTACCAGTTGTATGTATTCAGAGGCAATGAAATCATGATAACCGGTTTTGAAGAGAGTGAGAAACCAGGATTAAAATTAAACAAACTTGAACAACTGAGGGGTAATTACTTTAGACAATTATACACAGAATATACAGAGTTTGGAATTCCGACACATCTTTTGAGCGACTCATTAAAAAGTATTATAAATTCAGATATTGACAGCTATATAAAATCATTGTGTAGTCATCTTGGAGTAGAGACGAACATTAAAAGACTAAAGACATATGTATATTCAGATATGGCAGACCTTCAGTTTTTCATAGCGGTGCCTAAAGCAATGACTGTATACGGTAAATCAATCGGTAATATCAGCCATCTTAAGAATTTTGATCTCACAACTTTTAAGCACGAAACAGCTCATAGTATTATTGAGGAGAAAATAGGAAAAACTGAAAATGTCTTTTTTTTGGAAGGATTTGCAACTTATACAGCCTACATGTTTTCAAGGGAGGCATTCAGTAATGATGTTGAGGTTGTAAGAAAGAATATTGACCTTTTGAAGAAAAGTATAATGAAGGAGGGATCATTTGAATTTTATTCAAACATGATATACTATCCTCTCTCCGCTGTTTTTACAAAATATTTAATAGATTTAATGGGATTAAACCATTTTAAGAAGGTTTATGTGGCAAATGATATTGAGGATGCTGTTCTTAATATTACAGGGAAAAATTTTGAACAACACTTGGCGGATTTCAAAAGATATCTTGATAATATTGGATCAGTCTATCCTCCGGATTGTTTATGGAGATTTCAAACAGATGGCAGAGTATACTCATCTCCGGTAATAATTGATGAATTTCTGTTAGCAGGAAGTGGCGACAGCTGTTTATATGCTTTAAACAAATCAGACGGAAGGCTCATCTGGAAATATAAAACAGGTGGTGCTGTTCACTCAACTCCGGCTGTGAGCGGTGAGAATGTATTCATTAGTTCGTCAGATGGAGCTCTCTACTCAATTAATATAAATTCCGGTATGCTAAACTGGAAGTTTAAAAGTAGTGGAGAAAAGATGAAAGACATTTGGGATTACTATCTATCTTCTCCAAGAGTCTCAAATGGAGATGTTTTCTGGGGAAGTGCAGATAGTTGTCTGTACGCTCTTGATCAAAAATCGGGATCAATCAGGTGGAAGTTTAAAGCAGCGGGAATAATCCACGCCACACCTGAACCAGATGAAGGAACATTGTATATAGGTGATTACGGAGGGTTTTTATATGCATTAAATGCAAATGACGGGTCGTTAAAATGGTCATTCAAGACAGTTGGAGACAGATACTTTCCTGAAGGAGAGATACAAAAGGGTGTTTCAGTTGATGAGCACAATGTTTATTTTGGCAGCCGTGATTATAATATCTATGCAGTTAATAAAAAGACGGGAAAAGGTGTTTGGAACAATAAGGAGGGAAGCTGGGTGATTTCCACGCCCTCAGTTCATGGGAACAAGCTTTTCTTTGGCACATCAGACACTCATGAGTTTGTCTGTTTTGACAAGATTACAGGCAAGTCTCTCTGGCGTCTTCCGGTTCCTATGAGAGTTTATGGTTCTGCTGCAGTTATCGGAAACATTGTCTATTTCGGGTGCTTTGATGGCACTATGAAAGGTGCTGACGTTACTGACGGGAGAATTGTATTTGAATACAAAACAAAAGGCAATATTGATAATAGTGCTAAAGTATATGGCCAGGACGGAAAGTTCAGGGAGGGTTTTGAATTGTACGGAAAAAATTATCTTGACTCAGAAAGCACTATCCATACACTTGGTGCTATACTTTCAACACCGGTTGTTGATGATATAAGTATATATTTCGGAAGTTCAGATGGAGGGATATACAGAGTAAAAAGTAAGGATAATTAAAGACGATGAAGGTCTATGGATACCTTATTTGAATCAGGGCCTATAACTACTTTGTGCTTTTGAAAGTTTCCCGGAGCTCCTTTGCCATCATATTTTGATATACCTACAGGTTCTTTAGGAATCCCTATAATATTTGAATCGCATTTACCGTTTTTATTAAGATCCTGAAAAACTGAGAATAAATACTCTCCCTGTGGCAGATCAATTTCTACTTTAACAATATTTGAGTTGGCAATTATTTGTTTTGAAAAAAAAGGTTCTCTTTTTTTGTATGATTGTTCACTGTTAAATATTGATATATAAAGATTTGTATTATTGTGGGTAACCCCGGAGATTACAACAAATGATTTTGTATTTGCAAAACAGGCACCTGAGAACAGAATTGTAATGATGCAGAACAGGTTTTTAATTTTCATCTGATTGCTGTTTAAAGAGTTGTTCTTCCGGAGTGTCTCTTTGCAACATTGATTGCATCTCTCCATGTATAGTGAATGTAAATTGCCCTCTCTTTGCAATTATCTGAGCAAAGTCTGCATAAAGTACAATCAAGCTCATTAACCGGAAGAGCTTTTCCATTTTGTACAGAAAGAATATTCATAGGGCAGACTGTCACACACTTCTGGCAGCCAATGCAAAGATTCTGATTGACAGAAACTATATCTCCCTTAATGACTATTGTATTATTATTATCTGCTATTTTATAAGTGTTTGTTATGCCGTCTTTTACAGGAAGTTTTTTTGCAACAGTTTTATAATAGTCTTTTACACAATATTCAGGGAATGTTGTTCTTACATGTTTTACTGCTCGCTCTATGTCTTTTTCATCAGGCCTTCCACAGCTTCCACCTCCGAATATTAAAAAGGGGCCTGTCCCATCATAGCCTCTGACTGTAAATTCACCGGCGATACTTTTACCTTTACTAGTCAGAATATTTCTTAATGAGGTGTGATATTTACCATGCATAGGATTTCCCCTGCTTGAGAAAATAAATATTCTCTGAGGAGAGTTGTCAAGATTTTCTGCAATTCGAATTATTGCCGGGTGAAGATTGCCAAAATAGATACCGGATCCCAGGAGAATTGTTTTATATATAGACAGGTCTGTTTCAAGTGCTTCAGATGCGGTAACGATTCTGCATCCTATTGTTCGTGCAATTGCTCTAGCTACTTTAATTGTATTGCCGTTATATATTGATTCGTAAATCAATATGCACTCATTTCCTCTCATCTTATGATTGTAATAACAATCAGATACGGCCCTGAATCAAAAATAACCCTAAATTAATTTACTAATCATATCAAATTCGATATTATCCAAATACTTATTTAGGCCGTACCTGATTGTATTTTGAGGGGGCAAAAGTAAGGTGCCATTTTATGCACATGAAATACTATCCAATCAAAGCGATTTATTCATGCCTGAACTTGTATATGATAATTCTAAAAGAGAAGTTCAACTTAAATTATTTTTTGTACATTAGGTAAATAAAACAAATTTATCTCTACGTACTTTTTCATTAGAGTAGTCTGTCTCTGAATTCTCTGTTAACAGAGGCTTGCCGGAACTTGATAATTGAAGTTCGGTTACTGAAAATGCGAGTTTACAATTAAATTTAAATGTCATGAAGAATTTCTTCTCGGCCTTTATCTCCCTGATTTTATTTCCAATTTTAACATTTGGTCAACAAAGTAATGTTAACGATCTTTCAAAATTTGAAGGTATAGTTACAACAAGCGAGTTTAGTAAGGTAAAAATTCTCCACCCTATAGCGAGAAGAGCCATAACGAACCAAGAGGTTGCCGGTGAATTTAAAAATGTTACTTATAAACTGGCTCCTAATGTTAAAGTTTTGTCAGACGAACAAAAAAGGAGTCTTAAGATGGCTTCTGACGGGATTCTTGACAGAACATCAATGTCTGATTTTAACCCGGATCCGGCACTTATTTATCTTGACAGGGAGGGTGAATATGCATTCCAGGCACAGCCTGTGGATGATAAGCGGATGATGATGCTCAAACCTAAATTGTCTTCAATATTTGAGGATTTGAACATTCCTCCTCAGGAGGTTGCTCTTACCCTTGCAAATACAGCGGAGGCAGACCCAAAAATTGAGACGACTTCCTCAAAAACTGAGGATGACTATCTTCTTAATTTTGTATTTAAGGATTATAAAATAGTTCTGGATAGCTTGGGGAAATCAGGATGTTTTGTAACCTTAAACGGTAATATAAGCCTTACCAACCCTAAAATTGAAGCCAGCTATACAAAGAATAACGGGTACAGAATTGTATTTAAGGCCGGCGAGTTGCTTAACTTAAAAGCAGATATGAATATAAAGCTCAAAAATGAGCAGAAGATGCTGCTATGGGGAGGCTATGTTCAAATACCTGAGTTGGGCAAATGTGAAGTTGCAGTCTATCTTGCTCTTACAATGGAGGGAAATGTCACTTTAAAAGTTGATATGTCCCATGGTTTTAATCTGCAATTAGGTGTGAGAGGTTCAACTTTCTGGTATGCCCCTACAAGTTTCAAAAACATCTCTAATTACTCATTATTTAATGAAATGGATGCAGAGATGGTCCTTGATGCTAAAGCATTCGCCGGAGTAATGTGCAATGCAAACATGAGGATATTTGGTCTGAAACTGCTTGATATAAATTTCTCAGCAGGATTGGAAGCAACAGGCAAGATTGAAGATGATAAAATTTCTGCTGAGATGGGACTTAGAGCCTCATCTGTATGGAAATTGCTTCATTTGAAGAAGACCATGTTTGATAAATACATACTTATGCTTGAGTATGAAAAACCAAACTATGCCGGGTATGACATTGTAATTCATGAAGTGTGTGCATTTGGTGATTATGTTGCAGGTGAGATTAAGAGAGTGGTAAACGGAGATACTCTGCCTTATAATGGCCCGTTAACATTACTTGTGAGACAAGGGGCAACATCTCAGCAAGCCTCTTATCCGGCACAAACGGATAATGATGGAATCTTTATAGCCACTGACGTTCCACTGCGTAGTGGTAGCAAAGTCGCAGTAAAGATACCCGGGGTAACTAATGCAACACCGGATGTTGATGCATCAATCCCATTCAGAGAGATAAAACTATACCATGCAGACTACTACGCGGGAGTTGCAGAGGGTTCTCTCTCTGCTGTAAAGAGTAAATGGTATAAGCTTGCAACAAGCCGCAATTCGCCTCCTAATTCAAACCTGGCTTTACAGAGTATAAGAGGATCAGGTGGAATTGCAAATATTCAAAACAGTTCTGCATTTAGCAGGAGTGAAAAAACAAAGAGAATCTCTGACTTTATGGCAAACATGCTTGAATACAGGGGTCCGGTAGAGTTTGTTTCTCAGTCTGGAGGGCATGCTAATATGAGCTCAGTCTCAACTCAGAAGGGTGGATACGAGGTAAGAAACATGGACTTTGTTCCTGGAGACATGATTAAGGCTAGGGTTAATATTGAAGGGTTTATTCTGGAGTCTGACTGGATTGAAACAGATGGGCTAGTTATCTCGGATATAGAATCAGAAGGCCTATTATTTGGAGGGAACCATTTACATACAATCGTTTCTGCAACCAAAAGTTTTGTTTTGGTAACTCCCATAAGAGGCACCAATCCTCCTCAGGGTATTATCAAGCTATTAAAGGGGATGAACTTATCCGATCCTCTTCCTGCTGGAGAAAAAGAGGTGGTTTCAGCTTTTCCCGATGCAAGAAATGCCGTTATATTTTTTGACAGGACTGTATCGCTTACCCAGCTCCCCGGCAATCCCTCTGCCGGTATTGCAGAGACAGGCCCGTGGAATAAAGCATACAGTTTGCCAAATATCTCTGCTTCTGTCTTTAAGTGCAACAGGCCATTTGAGCAAGTCTCTTTTACGTATAAAGATAAAGAGACTGGATACTCTTTTATCATGGAACCTTGTGGAAAGATAAATACTCCGCAACTGCACAATATGTTTGATGCAATTAACAGTAGTAAACTTCAAAATACTTTTAAGAAAATTGAGCCTAAAAAGGTAGCACCTAAATTTAATCCTATACGATAAGTTTATCAATTATTTCTGCCATCTCCTCAGTTGTGAGTGAGACGGCATTGTGAGAATTGTACTCCTCTGCGTGTTTATTTGGGGATTTAACCGAAGGGGAGATTTTTAGATATAACTTCTTATTAACAGATATAAATTTTGCTTTAGAAACCTCCTCTGAAGTGGCCATTGTCTCGTAATGCTTCTCTCCGGGACGGGCTCCGGTTACCTTTATTCTGGACTTACGTTCCTCCTCTGAGGTTATACCGGCATATAGCAAGGCTCCCTGTGCAAGAGTCTCTATTGTTGCTGAATTAGCCTGTTCAACCATAATGTCCCCGTTATCTCCATATTCGAGTGCCAGAAGGGTTAAGTCAACAGCATCTGCAATTGTCATCA
>CAZPRX010000017.1:0-12458 GCA_964588835.1 uncultured Muribaculaceae bacterium | reverse complement strand
TGCAACACCATGGGATTCAACCCCATAGAGGTTCGTCCCACCCACGCCTGTGCTCAGACTGGCCAATCCTGTGTTCAGGCCTGAACAAATTTCTCTGCCGAACGGCTTAAAACGGCGAAGCACCGCTCAAATCCATCCGCAAGTCCTTGTCCTTGGTGCAAAGTTATGCAGTACCACCCTCCCCAATCACCGCTGCCACGACGGAACCCCCGCCGAAGACGGCAAAGCCGGCGAGGAGGAATCGTTCCGGAGTGGCAGTGGATGACTGTCTGTATGCGGTTTTTACTTTACAAAAGAGGTAGAAATTTGTTCGCTTGGGAGGGAGTCGTTTTAAAATGCAAAATTACAGGTTCAAGTAAAATCTTTATAAAGTGACCTCTTTTGATATTCTTTGACATGTCAATTTTTTATTGTCTTGATTTTATGCGTTATAGGCTCATATATTCTGTAAAAATGATAGAAAAATCATAATATAATCAGAAAAAATATTTTAAAATCAGAAACGCAAAAACGCTTTCAACCAAAAAAGTTTTTGACAATATGAGCCCTTAATTAAATTTGGTTGAACCAAATAACTTTAAACTAAACACTTAATTATGAATGGAATAATCAATCCAATTAACTTCATTAACTCATCATTTGAGTTTATCTCCTTGATCGTTTATATGACGATAGGTATTCTTATGTTTTTGTATGTATTCTTCTCTAGAAAAGAGGGGAAATTGCACTCTGAACATACTCTATCTATCGGCGTCTCTTTTGCTGCCAATGCACTGATACTTGTGTTAAGGCAGATATTAAACACAGAGGATGCTTTTGGGCATATTTATGATGTCTCATGTCTCTTTGTAATGATACAATTTTTTTATCCATTGGCGTTTCACTTACAGACTGTATCAGAAAAAAGACAGAGAAATGTCTTGCATCTGCTACACACTTTACTCCCAATTTTCTTTGTAAATGTAGCCTTATTACTGATGGTTCATTTTAGAACATCTGTCAAACCTGTGTATTTAATAGCCGGAGGATCAGTTTTTACTGTGTATACTTTGTACAGGATTTATCAATTCGCAGGAAGTTACTGCAAGTATATTAAGTATTTGATAAATGACCCTCTAGTAATAAAGAGTGAAATTCTAAGATTAACGCTGATGATAACCGGTATTTCAATATTACTGATTACAATATCAAATATTGTGTTGTCTGATGATAACACTCTTATGATCCCATCACTGATAATTACTGTTATAATTTCAATTTTATTGGTTCAAAGAATAATAAGTGAAAATATAACAAAGGGACCCTCTTACGATGTTATTCGTGATGAGAAAACATTTTTAGTCTCTCCAAATACGAACTCTATAGAAAACTATAAAAAAAACGAAATCAAGGAGAGGCTGGAGGAGTATTTTGCAAAGAGCAAACCTTATCTAAACAAGAAAATTTCCATCAAAGACGTTGCCAGAAAGCTTTTCACAAATAAAACCTATCTGTCAAAGGTAATTAATGAGAATATGGGTGTCAATTTTAATCAGCTTGTTAATTCCTACAGAATGAAAGAGGTAGACAATCTTCTCAAGGAGGATGCCCACATTGGGATGAAGGAGCTATGCGATAAATCTGGATTTGGATGTATGGCAACGTTTGTTGTTGCCTTTCGACTTTATAAAGGTGCTCCTCCTGCTGAATGGTGCAAAAAAAATGTACACCATTTAAGCAAGTATCTAAATAGTAAAGCTGATGAGTAAATTCATAGACATTTACAGAAAAGTTAGTGGAAGGATTCTCTATTTGTGCGGTATGATGGACGTGGAGAAAAAAAGAGAGAACCCTTCCTCTTTTAACTATAGTTTAATAATGTCAAAAGCTGATAATCTGATGAAAACAGAAAAACTTTTTAAGGCTTCTGACCTTACAATCACTTCGTTGGCAAGAAAGACCGGGACAAACAGAACATACCTTTCTAAATGTTTTCATATTCACAACACAAATTATGTAGACTACATAAATGAATATAGAGTAAAACATGCTATGTCCATTTTTGAAGATCTGCATGAAGCAGATAAGAGCATAACAGAAATATCTGAGTTGTCAGGTTTTCCAAACCCAAGATCTTTTTCAAAATGTTTTTCAAAAAAATATGGCAAAACCCCGTCTCAATACAAGCGGGAAATATTGGCTAAAGCTACTTTAACTCGCTGTGGCTAAACCAAGTCGTTTCTGAGGTTGGAGCGGATGAAGTTTTGGCGGTCCGGGGTATTTTTGCCCATGTAGAACTCGAGGAGTTCGGCGATGTTGTCGTCGTTGCCCAGGCGGACGCGGTCAAGGCGGATGTTTTCGCCTATGAAGTTCTTGAACTCATCGGGGGAGATCTCTCCGAGACCTTTGAATCGGGTTATCTCCGGATTGGGGCCAAGTTTCTTGATGGCCTTTTCGCGCTCTTCGTCTGAATAGCAGTAGGCGGTCTCTTTTTTGTTCCTAACACGGAAAAGTGGTGTCTGGAGTATGTAGAGGTGGCCTTGTCTTACCAGGTCCGGGAAGAACTGGAGGAAGAAGGCGAGCAGCAGCATCCTTATGTGCATTCCGTCAACGTCTGCGTCGGTGGCCATTACTATTTTGTTGTATCTGAGATTCTCAATATCGTCCTCAATGTTGAGGGCGGCCTGGAGGAGGTTGAACTCTTCGTTTTCGTAGACAATCTTTTTTGATAGTCCGTATGAGTTCTGTGGCTTGCCCCTGAGGGAGAAGACTGCTTGTGATATTACATCTCTGCTCTTGGTGATGGAGCCGGATGCCGAATCACCCTCGGTAATAAAGAGGGTACTCTCCATAGCCCGGTCGTGCTTATCTGTATAGTGGATGCGGCAGTCACGAAGCTTGCGGTTGTGGAGATTTGCCTTCTTGGCTCTCTCTCTTGCTAGCTTTTGTATTCCCGATATGGCTTTTCGCTCTTTTTCCGAATCGAGTATCTTCTTAAGGATGGCTTCAGCGGCATCGGGATGCCTGTGGAGGTAGTTGTCAAGGTGGTCTTTAAGGAAGTCTCCTATGAAGTTCCTTACTGTAACACCTCCGGGACCCATCTCTTTTGAGCCGAGTTTTGTCTTGGTCTGGGATTCAAATACGGGATCCTGAACCTTGATACTTACTGCGGCTATCATACCTTGGCGGACGTCTGACGGGTCAAAATCTCTTTTGTAGAACTCTTTTAGTGTCTTGGAAACTGCCTCTCTGAAGGCGGCCATATGTGTACCACCCTGAGTGGTGAACTGACCATTTACAAATGAGGAGATACCCTCGCCGTATTCGTTACCGTGTGTTATTGCAATCTCAATATCGTCTCCCTTAAGGTGAATGGGTGAGTAGAGAGGTTCTTTTGTGAGTGTCTCGTTGAGGAGGTCAAGAAGTCCGTTTTTTGAGATAAACTCTTTGCCGTCCAATTTTATAAGCAGGCCGCTGTTCAGATACGAATAGTTCCTGAGCATTGCCTCTATGAACTCAAGATTGAACTGATAATTGCCAAACAGCTCCTCATCCGCAGTGAAGGTAACCAGTGTGCCATTCTTGTCTGAGGAGAGACTCCTCTCCTGCTCCAGAAGAAGACCTTTACTGAATCTTGCCATCTGGGATTCACCATCTCTGAATGATTGAATCCGGAAATCTATTGAGAGTGCATTTACCGCCTTTATACCCACTCCGTTCAGACCTACCGATTTTTTGAAAGCTTTGTTGTCATACTTTGCTCCGGTATTCATCTTGCTCGCAGCGACAATCAGGGAGTCCAGCGGAATCCCTCGTCCGTAGTCCCTGACGCTCACAACCTTCTCTTTTACAGAAATGATTATCTGTTTACCAAAACCCATTGCATACTCATCAACAGAGTTGTCCATAACCTCTTTAAGAAGAACATAGATACCATCGTCCGGCGAGGTGCCGTCTCCAAGCTTGCCTATGTACATTCCTGGTCTGCGCCTGATGTGTTCGTTCCACTCAAGGGTCTTGATGTCGTTCTCTGTGTATGTGTTCATATGAAGTTATAGGGTCTGAGTTACAAAGTTAAGAAAATTTGAATAATGAACAGAGTTGCTCTGCAATCAAAACTGCATTTGTTGCTGCTCCTCTGCGTAAATTATCAGCCACAATCCAGAGGTTTATAGAGTTTTCTGCTGAGAAATCCCTTCTTACTCTACCTACAAATACTTCATCACGCCCATATGCATAAAGGGGCATAGGATATTCCTCAAGCAGGGGATTGTCTATTAAAACAACTCCCGGAGTCTCCCTGAGAGTTTCAATAATCTGATTCATTTCAAACTCCTTCTCAAAGGATATATTTACAGACTCGGAATGGCCTCCTACTACAGGAACACGAACAGTTGTCGCTGTAATTGCTAATTCAAAGTTGTCAAAGATTTTTCTGGTTTCATTTACCATCTTCATCTCCTCTTTTGTGTAACCATTTTCTGTGAAACTGTCAATATGAGGGATAATGTTTTTGTCAATTGGGTAAGGATATGGAGAGTTTCCTGTTAATGAGTTATCCATCCTTTCTTTTTCTAATTGCTCTATCCCCCTTTGACCGGTGCCAGTTACCGATTGATAAGTTGAAACTACAATGCGTTTTATTCTGAAGTGTTTATGAAGACTGGCAAGTGCTACCACCATTTGAATTGTTGAACAATTGGGATTTGCAATTATCATATCTGTGGAAGTAAGTTCGCATCCGTTTACCTCAGGTACAATTAGTTTAACTTTAGGGTCCATCCTCCAACAAGAGGAGTTGTCAATAACCCTGCAACCGGCCTCAGAAAATCGTGGAGCCCATTCACGAGATATTGCTGCTCCTGCGGAAAAGAGGGCAATATGGGGTTTGAGAGAAATTGCATCCTGAAGTGTAACAACATTGGTAAATCCTTCATAATTAGGAAACTTAACCGGAATTTTTATACCTGCAGACCTCTCAGAGGCCACCGTAATTATACTATCAAGTGGGAATCTGCGCTCAGAAAGTACTTCAATCATCTTCCTACCCACTAATCCTGTCGCTCCTACAACAGCTACTTTCATAATGCTGCAATTAGTATATCGTTGAAAACTCCCGTTGCAGTCTGTCTTGCACCCGCTCCAGCACCAGAAATTACAATGGGAGAAGGATAATCTATACTGGTAATTATTACTGTATTGTCAGTCCCCTCTGTTCCGGCTAGCGGATGATTTGCAGGAAGTGATTTGATAGATGCACTGCACTCAGTTTCTGAGATTGTTGCAACATATCTAAGTTTCTCTCCCTTTGACATAGATGTTTTATACAAACGTTCAACATCTGCGGGAACTAAGGGTGATATCTCCACTTCGTGGGGCTCTCTGATAATTCCCATTTCGCGACTTAATATAAGTGCTTTCCTTCCAACATCTGTACCGGAGAGGTCAATATTTGGGTCCGGCTCAGTGTAGCCAAGATCCTTAGCTATTGCGACCAATTTATTAATGGGAATCTTTCCATTGTAATTGCTTAGTAAATAGTTAAGGGTCCCTGAGAGTATCGCCTCAATCTTATAAATTTTGTCACCTGCCTGAACCATCTGCCGTATGGTTGATATTACTGGGAGTGATGCTCCGACAGTTGTTTCATACAGAATCCTCTTTCCTTGAGAAGCAAATATCTCTACCATTCTGCTCCAATTTTCAACGGGAGCGCTTAGAGCTATCTTATTACAAGTCACAACAGTAATTCCATTTAGTGCAAATTCAGAATAGTGAGAGGCAACTAAACCATTTGCAGTACAATCTACAAAAATGCTCCTTCCAAGACTAAGTTCTGACGCTTTTGACAGGAATTTTGAAATATCGGCTTCATCACCATTTTCAATTGCCTCTGAAATTTTATCGGCACATATACCTCTCTTTGAGAAAGCCATTTTCCGGCTGTTTGAGATTCCTACTACTGCTATATCCTCTCTTTTTGAGATAATTGAAATAAGCTCCTTTGCTACATTTCCGTAACCGGCGATAAAAAGATTTATTCTCTCTTTTCTCTCCCCAAAAAATTCTTTATGAATCACTTGCATCGCTTCTTTAAAATCTTCACTTGACACAACAACTGAAATATTCCTTTCACTTGATCCTTGAGCAATTGCTCTTATGTTTATCCCCTCACTTCCAAGTGCATTAAACATCTTCCCTCCTGTGCCTGATTGGTTCTTCATGTCATCGCCCACAAGAGAAATAATTGAAAATCCCCTTTCAACCTTAAGAGGGTTGACTTTAGATAGGCTTATCTCGTAAACAAATGCTCCATCTGCAGCCTCTTTTGCCCTTTGGGCATCACTCTCTGAAATGGCTACACACATAGTGTGTACAGAAGAGGCCTGGGTTATAAGAATAATGTTTATTCCGGCTCCTGCAAGTGCAGCAAACAGCCTGGATGAATAACCGGGTATTCCTACCATTCCGCTCCCTTCCATAGAGAGAAGAGCAATATTACTGCTGCCTGAAATACCCCTAATTTTTCCTCTTGACTCGGGAGGAGATGATTCAATATATGTGCCTTCTGTTTCAGGCGAAAATGTATTTTTAACTTCAATTGGAATTCCACTATCTATTGCCGGCTGAATAGTGGGTGGATAAATCACCTTTGCTCCAAAGTGCGAAAGCTCCTGAGCCTCATTATAGGAGAGGTGTTTTATGCACTTTGCTTCAGGTACAATCCTTGGGTCTGATGTCATCATTCCGTCTACGTCACTCCAAATCTGGAGAACTCTCGCACCCGCTGCTGCTGCAAAAAGAGATGCTGTATAATCTGACCCGCCTCTTCCAAGTGTAGTTGTTCTATTCTGAGAATCGGATGAAATGAAGCCGGGAATTATGTATAATCTGGATTTTTCACTAACAAGAAGCTTGCGGATATTTGAGTAGGTTTTAATAATGTCCGGAGTGTTTACATCCCCCAGCTTAACTGTCTTAATTATTTCCCGGGCATCTGACCAATGATTGCTTGTACCCATAGAAGTAAACATTACACTTACAATTCTTGTTAAAACAATCTCCCCAAAACTCATAATAAGATCAAGTGAAGATGGGCTCAGCTCCCTTAAAGAATATACTCCTTTACATACATCCCTCAATTGATTGAATAAGTTTTTAATCTTTAGCTCAATCGCCGGGCGAAAATCTACAGGAACTAGTTCGTCAATGATTTCAATATGTCTTGATTCTAGATTATCAATAATTGTGAGGTATATTGAATCTTGTAAAGATGCTGCTTTTCCAGCCTCAATTAGGCTGTCAGTAGTGCCACCTGTTGCCGATAAAATCAGAACAGTTCTGTCCCTCTTCACTGCATCCGCTGTGATTGAGGCAACTCTTGATATGTTTGCGGCATTAGCTACTGAGCTGCCGCCAAATTTCAATACTTGCATATTAGATGAAGTTTATGTGTCGCTTCACAATCTCTGTGGTCTGCTCCCACTCTAGCAAAAAGCCGTCGTGACCCCACCTGGATTCAAGAAGTTCAAATTTAGATTTTTTAATTTTCTTGTGGAGAAATGTCTGCTCCTCAAGAGGAAAAAGATTGTCGCTGTCAATACCTACAATTATCGTATTTGCCTTAATAAGGCCGAGAGCTTTTTCTACTCCGCCTCTACCCCTTCCAAGATTGTGGCTATCTACAGTACGTGTGAGAGTCAAGTATGAATATGCATCAAATCTTTCAGAAAGTTTTCGCCCCTGATATTGCTGATAATTACAAGCTCTATTTGCAAAAAGAGTATCTTCATCATCATCGCTCTGCGTTTGGCTATATCCATTGAAGGAACGGTATGAGATTAGAGCAACAGACCTTGCTGCCCTAAGCCCTGAATCCCCACCACGTATGCTCTTCTGCTCTGTAAAAGTGTAGTCTGCATACAATGCCATTCTTTGAGATTCATTATAAGCAGCTCCCCAAGGTGAAATTCTTGCATTACATGCAATTACTAAAAGATTCTTTACAACATCCGGAAACAATATTCCCCATTCAAGGGCCTGGAATCCACCAATTGACCCCCCTGCTACCAAATCAATCTGTTCAATCCCTAGTTCAACCCTGAGCAAATTGTGAGCAATAACAATGTCCCTGACAGTAACCTGTGGAAATGATAGCATATATGGTTTACCAGATGGCCCAATAGTTGAAGGGCCAGTGCTACCGTAGCACGAACCTATCATGTTTGCACAGATAATATAGTACTTGTCTGTGTCAAAAAGTTTCTTCTCTCCTACCAGCCCGTTCCACCACTCTTCCGGATTTGAATTTGCTGTAAGTGCGTGACAAATCCAGATTACCTTTTTTTCAGTTGAGAAATTATCTGTATGGTGATAGGCAATTTCCAACTCATCAAGATATCCTCCGCTTTCAAAGTGAAATCCTTTATTATACCTGAATATCCCACCAATCATATACCTGCCCTCCTGAATGCTTGATCAATATCTCGTTTTAGATCATCAATATGTTCAATTCCTACAGAAATTCGAAGAGTATTTTCGCCAATTCCAGATGATTTTAGTGCACTTGCACTCAATTGTGCATGTGTTGTAGATGCAAAGTGAGTTATAAGAGTTTTATTATCCCCCACATTTACAAGATGGCTGAGTAATTCTAATGAATTTACAAAAGCCGATGCTCTATCCCTGCTCCCCTTCAAGTCGAATGAAAGTACACCGCCAAATCCACCTTTGAGGTATCTTTTACCATTTTCATGATTTGGATTGCTTTTCAGACCGGGGTAATTCACTCGCTCCACTTTAGGGTGCGCCTCAAGCCACTCTGCAAGTTGCTGAGAATTTGAGAGAATTCGCGCCATCCTTAAAGAGAGTGTTTCACTCCCCTGAAGAAGAAGAAACGCATTAAAAGGAGAGAGTGAACATCCCCAATCCCGGAGCCCTTCAGCCCTTGCCTTTACTGCAAATGCAACGTTTCCTGTCTCACTACCGGCACCAAAACGCTCCCAAAAAATAAGTCCATGATACGATTCTGAAGGATTTGTGAAATCAGGAAACTTCCCGTTGCCCCAATTGAAATTTCCACAATCAACAACTACTCCTCCGATTGAGCTACCATGGCCGCCAATCCATTTTGTAGCAGCATGTGTTATTATATTTGCACCCCACTCTCGAGGTTTAAAGAGATATCCGGCTCCTCCAAAGGTATTATCAACAATCAGAGGAACTCCGTATTTTGATGACAATTCGGCAAACTTTTCAAAATCCGGTATGTAAAAATCTGAATTCCCGATTGTCTCAATAAATATGGCCTTAGTACGCGAATCTATAAGCCTGTCAAAGTTTTGAATATTCCCCTTTTCAGCAAAACGGAAATCAATCCCTAGTTTTGCAAAACTTATTTTAAATTGATTGTAAGATCCTCCGTAAAGTGAAGATGAACTAACAATATTGTCTCCCTGTCCGGCAATATTTTGAATTGCCAGGAATTGCGATGCCTGTCCGGATGAGACTGCAACAGCGGCAGTTCCACCTTCAAGAGCTGCTATCTTTTGCTCTAGTACATCGGTTGTGGGATTTGATAGTCTGGTATATATATGGCCAGTAGCACTCAGCTCAAAAAGCTTTGCGGCATGTTCCGAGTCGTCAAAAAGAAATGAAGAGGTCTGAAATATTGGTGTCACACATGGTCCGTTTGAACCCGATTTTACACGTCCTGCATGCACCTGCAGGGTGTCAAAGTGTTTTGCAATCATGATAAATGATTTTGATGATAATTAAAACGAAATTTCACAAGGGATTTTTTTGGGCTTGCCCAATGGATCTGCGTAAGACCCTGAGTTATGAAAGCATCTTGCGATGCATTCGCATAATCATCATCATTGATAATGAAATGAAAGAGAGTTCAACAGCAGAATTGCTGTCTGAATAAAAATTTATGATATTCTCTCTGTTCATCTCTTTTTGCGAGTTGCAAATCTAAATAAACTTTGCAAAGGTTCCAAAAAAGTTTGAGGATCTATTTTTTCATCTCCTCAAAACCCTTCCCGTAAACTCCCATTACATTTCCAACGCTCAGGAAGGCATCTTTATCTATTTCCCTAACTGTTTTGAATACAAAGTTACTCTCTGTTCTTCTTACAATAAGCATTAAGATCTTGCCCTCTCTCTTTGTGAACCAGCCCATTCCATCAATTACGGTTACGCCTCTGCCAGAGGGTGTAATTGCATCTGCAATCTGTTCATACTTCTGTGAAAAAATAAATATCTGTATAGACTGTCTGGCTCCTGACAGAATCAGGTCTACAGTATAACTTGTAACGCTGATGAGGACAAAACCATATATTATAATTGCTGCTCTCTCTCCCAGGGATGCTTCACTAGGTATAGCCAGTGAGCTAAGGATGATAAAAATATCCATATAAAGAATCAGCTTACCGGGAGAGATATTTCTGTACTTATTTATCATTAAGGCGATAATATCTGTCCCTCCCGTACTGCCACCCTGTGTGAATGTAATGGCTATACCCGCTCCGGAGAAGACACCTCCCATCATAGCTGAGAGAAGCTTTCCGTTGCCTATCGCAATGTCTTCAATAAGTTCTACCGGTATCAGACCGGGGAGTCTGTCAAGAAACAGCGTGACTGCAACAATGGCAAACACCGTTTTTACACCAAACCCCTTACCCAGAACCTTCAGGGCTACTGCAAGCAGCACGGCGTTAATCAGGAAAAAAGACCAGCTTACCTGGAATCCGGTAGCATAGTAAATAACAGCCGCAATACCTGTTACTCCCCCACCCACAAGTCCGTTTGGGATTAAAAACAGGCTCCAGCCCACTGCGTATAGCAAAAGTCCGAACGTAATAATTGAATATCCCCTAAGAGTGCTTAAGACTCTTTTTGTTTTTTGTTCCATAGCAACTTCCCGTCTTTAATCTGATCAAAACCCTGTCCGTAAACACTCATTACCGCAGAAACAGATATGAATGCATCTTTATCCACATCCTTAACTATTGCACTTATATCTGCCAGCTGAGATTTTCTGATTATTACCACTAGCATCTTACTCTCATTCTTAGAAAACCAGCCCATTGATGAGAGCGCTGTTACACCCCTTCCCATCTCGCTGCTCACCCGGTCTGCAATTTCCGAGAACTTTGAAGAGAAGACAAAAACCTGAAGCGACTGCTTGTTACCGGTTAGAATCATATCTATCACATAAGAGAATGATACCATCTCAATATATCCATAGATAACATCCTCAAGTGATTTGCCTGGAATGAAATATACTGACCCAATAATCACAAGATCACAAATGATAAACACCCTTCCCGGTGACATCTCCCTGTACTTGGCAATAATTAGAGCAATAATATCGGTACCGCCTGTGCTCCCGCCCTGAAGAAATATAATTCCGATTCCTATACCACTCATTGTCCCCCCTATAAGGGCATTTATGAGTTTGTCCTCAATATCTGAAATCCAAGGGATAAGCGGAAGAAACTCAAACATGAGCGCAGCAACTGCAATACAGTAAATTGTTTTAAATCCAAAAGCCTTCCCAAGAACCAGAAAGCCAATCCCCAGCAGGAATGCATTAATTATAAGATATGAGTATGAGACATCAAATCCTGTTGCATAGTTTATTACCGATGCAAGACCGCTCACCCCGCCTCCGGCAATCTCATGCGGAATGAGGAAAGCTGTCCAGCTGAAGACGAAAATGAAGAGACCTATTGTCATTAAGACATAGGATTTCAAAGTCTTAAATATTTTCATAATATCTGTCAAGATATGAATAATTCAGATTTGGAAAAGGTTACCGCTCTTCCTTTAATTATTACAAAAGAGTCATCCAGTGTGCATTCAAGTTCTCCGCCTCTTAAACTTATCTGCTTTGCCCGGAGCACTCTCTTTTTCAACCTTTTTGCCCAGTATGGGGTCAATGTGCAGTGTGCGCTTCCTGTAACAGGATCTTCAAGTATAGTTGCCTGTGGCGTGAAGAATCTGGAGACAAAGTCGCAATCTCTGCCCGGAGCTGTAATAATTACTCCTCCGGGATTAATGTTAATCTCATCGAAAACAGAGCGGTTTATTTCAAGACCCTCTATCTCATTCTGAGATGGATAAACGAGCATATAATCTCTCGCTTTGTATACCTCTTTTGGTTTTATACTCAAACTATCAAAAATCTCCTCTGGCAGAACACATGGCACACCCTCTCTGATAGGGAAGCTCATAAGGTAGTAATCACTCTCTCTCCTCACAGGAAGCGGACCAGATACAGTCTGGAAAACAACCTCATCTATTTGTGAAACCCTTTCAGTAAAGAGGATGTGTGCCGAGGCCAGCGTGGCGTGACCGCACAAATCCATTTCAATATCGGGAGTAAACCATCTGAGATTATAGACTCCATCCTCTTCAAGAATAAATGCAGTCTCCGGAGCGGCGTTTTCTCTTGCAATCAGCTTAAGCTGCTC
>CAZPRX010000016.1:0-12676 GCA_964588835.1 uncultured Muribaculaceae bacterium | reverse complement strand
TTACTTCAGGATCTTTAATAAAGGACTGGAGGTGAGAAGTGGTCAAAACGTTCATTTTGAGCCGGGAAGAACCATAGTGGCTCAGTGTGGAACACTTATCTCCAGTGTGTTGTATGTGAAGGTAGGTAAGGGCCGGAAATTTGCTATTCTTGATGCAGGCATGAACGATCTTATCAGACCTGCGTTATACCAGGCAAAGCACAAAATTGACAACCTTACCTCTATGGGAAGAGATATGAAATATGACGTTGTTGGCCCTGTATGCGAGTCAAGTGACAGATTCGGTAAAAATATTCTTCTTCCGGAGACAAAAAGGGGAGACTTGATAGCAATCAGATCAGCCGGTGCTTACGGGCAAGTTATGGCAATGAGGTATAATCAAAGGGATTTAGCACCCGAGTATTATTCTGAATAAACAATATCAATAAGAAAATTAGACATGAGCAGAGTAAGTTCCAAAGAGAAATATGTTATAGATGTATTTGAACTTTTCAGGAAGAAAGGCCTGAAGATGACAATGGATGAAATTGCTGATCACCTTAAGCTTACCAAAAAGACTCTCTATAACAACTTCAATAGTAAGGAAGAGTTGATGAGAACTGTTATGCAACATGTTCTTGGTGAGATTGAGTTCAAAATTAATATGGCACTTTCTCAGGGGAGGGATGCCATTGAAGCTTTGTATCTCACAAGTGATATGATGAATAAGTCTCTTTCTGAGATTGGCCCGTTGCTGCTGAGCGACTCTTCTGTATATCTTCCGGATTTAAAACTTCTTGATCATACAAACAGGATGTCTTTTTATTCCAGAATAATTGCAGAAAATATTGACAGGGGAATTTCTGAGGGACTTTACAGAAATGATTTTAACAAAGAGTTGGTTACTCTGTTTTTTACATCGGCAATGTCCAGAATTTATTCTTGGAATGGTGCATACAAGTTTTTGAAAGATCCATATGTCTTTCATTCGGAACTGGTAAGATATCATCTTGAGTCTATTGTAAACGAAGATGGAAGAAGGATTCTTGCCCAAATGGTTCAAAAAAGAGTTTGATAATTTAAAAAAGATAAGTGATGTTTGATAATTTGATAGATCGTCTGGAGAGCTCCTTTAAACTGCTTAAGGGTGAAGGAAAGATTACTGAAGTTAATGTTGCTGAAACACTTAAGGATATCAGAAAGGCTCTGCTCGATGCCGACGTCAGCTATAAAATTGCAAAAACATTTTGTGATGATGTTAAGCAAAAGGCATTGGGACAGAATGTGCTTAAGGCGGTCCGTCCCGGTCAGATGCTAACAAAAATTGTTCACGATGAGTTGACTTCCCTTATGGGAAACGAGGCAACCGACATAAATGTTAAAGGTAACCCAGGGATTGTTTTGGTGGCCGGACTTCAAGGGTCCGGAAAAACTACTTTCAGCGGAAAGCTTGCACTCAACAGTAAAACTAAGAGAGGATTAAAAACTCTACTTGTAGCAGGAGACGTCTACAGACCTGCTGCAATTGAACAGCTTAAGGTTTTAGGGGAGCAGGTTGGAGTTGAGGTTTATTCTGAGGATGGGGTAAAAGATCCTGTTTCTATTGCAAAAAATGCTGTCTCTAAAGCAAAGAGGGAGGGTTTTTCTCTTGTAATTATTGACACTGCCGGTCGTCTTGCAATTGATGAGGAGATGATGAAGGAAATTGAGGCAGTTAAGAGGGCTGTCAATCCTACTGAGACTCTCTTTGTTGTAGACTCAATGACTGGTCAGGATGCAGTAGAAACTGCAAAGACATTCAACGAAAGACTGGATTTTGACGGAGTCGTTTTAACCAAACTTGATGGTGATACAAGAGGTGGTGCGGCTCTTTCTATTAAGGCAGTTGTAAATAAGCCCATAAAATTTGTCTCGTCAGGTGAGAAAATGGAGGCATTGGATGTGTTTCATCCAAAAAGGATTGCCGACAGAATCCTTGGAATGGGAGACGTTGTATCCCTTGTTGAGAAGGCTCAGGAACAGTATGATGAGGAGGAGGCAAGAAGACTTCAAAAGAAACTGGCAAAAGATCAGTTTACACTGGAAGATTTCTATTCACAGATTCAACAGATAAAGAAGATGGGGAATATAAAAGATCTGGCGTCAATGATTCCTGGTGTAGGTAAGGCTCTTAAGGACGTAGACATGGACAACAGCTCTTTTAAAAGTATTGAGGCAATTATTCAGTCCATGACAAAAGAGGAGAAAAATGATCCATCAATACTTAATGGGAACAGGAGAAAAAGAATTGCCTCAGGCAGCGGAACAACTATTGCAGAGGTAAACAGACTGGTTAAGCAGTTTGAAGATATGAGAAAGGTCATGAAAAATATGGCCGGAGGAGGTGCAAAAAACGCTATGCGTAATATGGCATCTATGAGAAGACGGTAATCACAGTTAACACCCAAAGGTTATGATATTACTTGATGGAAAGGCAACTGCCGACAAAATTAAGAGTGAAATTGCGCTTGACGTTCAGAATATATCCTCTGAAGGAGGCAAAATCCCTCATCTTGCAGCGATACTTGTTGGAGAGGATGGAGCATCACAAACATACGTGGGCCATAAAGAGAAGGCTTGTGCACTTGTGGGTTTTAAATCTACTTTGCTGAGGTTCCCTGCCTCAATTACTGAAGAGTTTCTACTTTCAGAAATAGAGAAAATCAACAGAGAAGAAGATATTGACGGACTTATAGTTCAGCTACCTCTACCGTCACACATAGATGAACAGAAGGTAACAGAGGCAATAGACCCAAAGAAAGATGTTGATGGATTTCATCCTGTCAATGTAGGTAAAATGGTACTTGGTTTGCCCTCTTTTGTCTCTGCAACTCCATGGGGTATTCTAGAACTACTTGACAGATATAAAATTGAGACTTCAGGTAAGCATTGTGTTATTATTGGAAGAAGTAATATAGTAGGGAGACCTATGGCAAATTTACTCTCTCAAAAATCTAACCCTGGTGACTGTACTGTAACAATGTGCCATAGCAGGACAAAAGATTTGAAGGAGCATACCTTAAATGCTGATATTGTAATTGCAGCACTTGGTGTTCCTGGTTTTCTCAAAGGAGATATGGTTAAGGAGGGTGCTGTAGTTATTGATGTAGGCATAACAAGGGTAAAGGCAGATAACAAGAGCGGATTCAGGCTTGCAGGAGACGTGCTCTTTGATGAGGTTGCTCCTAAGTGTTCTTACATTACGCCTGTGCCGGGTGGGGTAGGGCCCATGACTATTATTTCTCTTTTAAAAAATACACTCAAGGCAGCAAAAAACAAATAGAGCCGATCATTTGACCGGCTCTATAGAATGTTGAACACAATTTGTTCATTAGTTACTAATTCCAGTCCTGATTGCCTCTTCGTTTTGCCCCACTTTTCTTGCCCTTGAAGATTTACTTTTTCCGAATCTGTACTGGAAGCTAACCAGAATCTGGCGACTATTAGATTTTGTATCAATATTATAGCTCTCCATCATGTTTGAGTTTAATACTACTTTCTCTTCTCTCGTATTAAGAATGTCGCTCACATTTATTGTGAGAGTTGCTTTATTATCAAATAAACTTTTCTTTATGCCAGCATTTAAACTCCCTGATGGTCTCATTTTAAAATAACCAAACGTCATCCCGGATCTTAAAAACCCTTCAAGTTCTAACTTAAAGTTATGTGGAAGTAAAAATGTTGTATTGATATTTCCATTGGCACTTAGCGATTTGCTTGAATACTCTTCGTTTCGATTGAACATTCCCATTACATTTACATTTGCATTTACAATAACCCATTTCTGTAAAGGGAGTTCTGACAATGAAAATGTGGCTCCGTAATATTCCTGCTTGCCAAAATTCTCATACTTTAAATACTTCTCACCTGTCTCTAAGTTAAAAGTTGGTTTCTCTGAAATTACTCCATTAGATAGCTGACCAAACAGTCTCATAGAATAATATCTTTTGTAGCCAATAGAAAGACTAATCATATGTCCGTACTGAGGCATAAGTTGAGGATTCCCCTCACGAGAACTAAATGCATCTATATATAACCTGAATGGATTAAGCTGATTATAATTAGGTCTGTTTAATCTTTTTGAGTAAGATAGGCCCAATCTGATATCACTCTTAGGATTATACCCAACAAAAATTGTTGGAAAGATATCAATATAATTTTTATTTGTTATTGTATCAGCACTTATCCACTCTCCTCTGGAGTCTGTCATCTCGGCTCTTAACCCAGCCTTCGCACTCCATTTTTTACCAAACTGTCTTGAAAGAGAAAAGTAAGAAGCATAAATATTTTCTTTGTAATTAAAATTACTACTTAGGTTTTGGTTAATATTCCAATTATTATCAACCTTGTCCTCTCTTAGTAAGTCGTTATTAGTAAAGCTTTTAGCCCATTTAGCACCTACTTCAAGTTTGTATTTGTTACTTATCATCTGTTCGTAATCGGCTCTTGCAGATATAATATCAATAATTTGTGTAGAATTACTCCTGAAAATGTTTGGATCCCTCAGTGGTTTACCTTCCTGGTCTGTGAAAATACTCTCCTGGAAACTATCACCCAAAGTGTTGTATCTGCCATAATCAGCATTTATTGTTAACTCCTGTCCCTTTTTTATTGTATAAGTATAATTTAAATTTGCTGATAGTGTTTTAGAAGTGAGTTCATCATCAATAGAAGTAAATGTTTGTTCTTTAATGCTCCCGTTCTCAAAAAGAGTGTTTCCTGTTACTAAATCGTCACTCCATTTATTACTCTTTCTGTTAAACATCTGGAGAATAACTCCTATGGTGCTTTTTTTGTTAAGATAAACATCATTTGTAAATCTTAGGTTGTGAAACTTCCATAGCATATCGGTTTTTGTTTTTCCTTCAAGGATAAGATTATCTCCTAAATTTGTTGATGAAAACTGATCCAGAAATCTATCGTTAAATCTGGGGCTATAGGTTATTGAAGTATTGGTTTTATCTGCTCTGTAATTAAGGTTAATCGTTGCATCTTTACTATCATAATTTTTATCAAAATATGGTGAAATTGAGTATCCGGCATTAAGATACCCGTTTAGACCAGCAAAAATGTTTCTTTTAGTTCTAATATTTATTATTCCACCTGAGCCTGATGCATCATATTTTGACGAAGGATGTGACATTATTTCAATTTTATCAATAGTTGCAACATCTGTTCCACTTAACATAAGTTCAAGCTGCTGACCGGACATGTTTGATGGCCTTCCATCAAGCCATATCTGAACAGAAGAACCATTTAATAAAATGTTTCCATTGAAGTCAATACTTACTCCAGGAGTTTTTCTGATAAGTTCAAGAGCATTATTGCCCTGGGTTGACACTGCCTCTGAAACATTAAATATTATTTTATCAATTTTCTGCTCTATTAGTGGGACTTTAGATGAGATTGTTGCAGACTTTAATAATGAAGGATTAACACTAAGGCCTATTTCGCCAAGGCTGATTCTATTTTCGTTTTCTTTAAGATTAACTATAAAAGCAGTGTCTCTGTAACCAATAAAAGATACTTTAACATAACACTCTCCAGTAGCAATCATATCAATTGTGAAATTACCATCATCGCCTGAAATTGTTCCTCCCAGTATCTTTTTCTCTTTGTTCTGAATGGTTATTGTAGCATACTGAAGTGGTGTGCTCTTCCCCTTTTCATAGACTCTTCCTGTGATTACTCCATTTTTAACTGAGCCTTTTGCCCCAAATGAAATTAGTAAAATTAAAATAACTGCTGCGAATTTGTTTAGCATAGTAGTTTGTGTGTTAGAATACATTGTAAAGCAAAATATATTTTTCACACATTTAGACGCAACTACATTTGTTAAGTTTCACTTTTTATGTTAGAAATATGAACTAATTTCTTGTGGATACTCTTCCGGCTTCATCTGAAATACCTACTTTACGTGCTTTTGTCTGTTTACTTTGTCCAAAGCGATAGACAAATGTCAGTGATACCCTTTGAGTTCTGTAATCTACAAATATATCATATTTGAAATCAGGGTTGTTGTTAATTCTTACAGTTGACGGATGAGTTTTAAAGATATCTGTTGCGACTAGAGATATTGTAGCATTATTGTTGAGGATATTTTTCCTTAGACCAAGAGTAACATCAGTACGTTGATCAACAATTAGGTAACCGAATGTCATTTTGCTTTGGTAAAAGCCAGATAGTTCAAATTTTGTATCAAATGGTAAGCTGATTGTTGTTCTAAAAGTGCCGTTGTAGAAAAAATTGCTTGCTGAATAGTCAAAGTTTTTTGAATTCATGCTTCCTCCAAATAGATTGCATGTAACAGTAAGCCATTTGTTTAAGGGTAGTTCTGTTACAGATAAAGTGCCTCCTATTGTAGAGTTACTACCAAAATTCTCCCATACAAACAGCTTTTCACCGGTTATTGGATCTACACCAGGGTTCTGAACAATTGCCTTTTTTGAGATATCTGCCCTTAATCCAATTGTAAAATGTTTTCCAAAACCGGCAGATATGTTTATATTATTAGTGTATTGGGGTAATATTTCTGGATTACCTGTTACATAGCTTTCTGAGTCAATATAAAATCTTTGTGGATTTAATTGCTCAAAGTTCGGTCTTTGAACTCTTCTTGTATATGATAAAGATAGTCTGGTGTTTTTGCCTGGATTATAGCCTATAAAAAATGTAGGAAAAATATCAATATATGTTTTATTGGTAATAGTATCTGCACTTATCCAGCTGCCAGTTGCTTGAGTTAATTCTCCTCTGATACCAGCTTTTACATTGAGTTTATCAGTTATGCCAATTGCCATAGAGGCATATGCTGCTGAGATTGTCTCTTTATAATTGAAATCGCTGCTAAAGGATGAGTTCTTAATCCATTCACCATTTTCGAAATCTTCTCTAAGAAGTGAATTATCTGTGAGACTTAGTGCATACTTTATTCCGGCTTCTAGTTTTCCATTTTTCCAAACATTACTTTCAAAATCAGTTTTTGCTGAATAAATTTTTATAAGTTGATCGGAGTTGCTTCTAAACATATTTGGACTCTGAATTTGGATACCGGAGGGATCTTCGTAAATATTTTTCTGGGAAGTGCCATCCGGCATAAAGTAATGGTAATAATCGGCATTTGCTGTTAATTCTGTACCTTCGTTGAATATGTGGGTGTAGTTCAGGTTAAGAGATGCGTTATTATAGTTAAAGCGATTTATAATAAAAGTTTTGGTTCTTTGGACCAGTTCATCTCCAAAATATAGCCGGTTTTCTGTCTTATCTGTAGATGTATCTTTTTGTCTTGAAAGACTTCCGTTAAAAATAAAACCGGCAATGTTCTTTTTATTAATGAAATAATCAGTACTTATTCTCAGATTATGACTTTTCTGTATTCTGTCAAGATTTGTGAAACTTTCGATTCTTTTTTCGTCAGTAAACTCTGTTTTGCTTTCAAAGCTGTTAAAGGATTTATTAATTCTTGGACTATATGAAATTGTAGTATTTAGCTTTTCTGTTCTGTACCCCAGAGTAAGAGACCCATCAGCTGCCGGATAGAACTTGTCGTAAAATCCACCATGCGCAGTAGCTCTGATCGAACCACTAACTCCCATGGCAAAATTCTTCTTCGTTCTGATGTTAATAATCCCTCCCGATCCAGATGCATCATACTTTGCAGAGGGATGGGCAATAACTTCAATTTTATCTATAGTAGAGCCGTCTGTGCTTTCAAGTAATGACTCCAGGGCTGATCCGTTAAGATTTGAAGGCCTTCCGTCAATCCAGATTTGAACAGGTTTACCGTTAAGGAGCAAATTGCCATCTGAATCAACAGTAATTCCAGGTGCTCTGCGGATAATTTCTGTTGCATTGCTTCCTAAAGCTATTGCGGATTCTGATATATTCATGATAATCTTATCAAGTTTTTGCTCAATAAGAGGAACTTTTGCAGTAACAATTGCTGACTTAATTGCGACGGAGTTCTCTGAAAGCTTCAGCTCTCCAAGATCCAATGTTTTGTTATCCTTTGCGATGTGAATATCAATAAGTGTATCCCTGAATCCAATAAAAGATACTTTTAGGCTGTATTTACCCTCATCTAGCTTCTCAATGGTGAATTTACCATCATCACCCGTAGTGGCTCCACCTACAACTTTTTTTTCACTATTCTGGACTGCTACAGTAGCAAAACCCAGAGGGGCCTTCGTTTGATTTTCAATTACTTTTCCTGTAATTATTGAGTTAATTCTTGCCAAACCTGTATTTGATGTCAAGATTATCAGGGTAATTATTAAAACTAGAAATAATTCAATTCTTTTCATTTTTCTGATCAAAAACAATATTATATTAAGTGTTTAAAAAGAGCCGGCCGATTGACCGGCTCTGATAGGCAACCTAAATTTCAAACTAATTTCCGGCTCCAGTTCTGGAAGCCTCCTCATTATTGCCTACTTTCCTTGCTTTGACCGCTTTGCTTTGTCCAAAACGATACTGAAAACTTAGTGTTATCTGACGGCTGTTGTAACTTGAGTTAAAGTGATAATTATTAAGAATATCAGAGTTAAGTTCAGCCTTGTTTGTCCTTGTTTTGAAGATGTCTGTTATATTAAGTGCAATTGTTCCTTTGTTGTCAAATAAACTTTTTTTCACTCCAATATTTACGTCTCCTGATGGTTTTACCTTAAAGTATCCGTAGGGAATCCCTGATTGGATTGAACCGGTTAGTTCAATCTTATAGCTTTTTGGCAGAAGAAATGTTGCATTCAGATATCCGTTAGCATAAATTGAACTACTATGAAAACCATCGGTTTTATTTGAAACGGCCAATAAGTTAGCATTTGCATTAATTATAAACCATTTTTTTAGTGGAAGTTCAGATATTGAGAAAGTTCCTCCATAAAACGCTTGGGTTCCAAAGTTTTCCCATTTTAATAGCTTCTCCCCGGTTTGTAATTCAAAGTATGGGTTCTGGATTATAACACCCTCAGTAATTTGTCCTATCAAATTTATTGAATAGTGCTGCTTATACCCAAGCGAAAGACTAATCAGATGGCTGTACTGAGGCATAAGTTCCGGATTGCCCTCGACAGAACTGTTTGCATCTACATAAATTCTGAATGGGTTAAGCTGGAAGAACCTGGGGCGATTAACTCTTTTTGTGTATGACAGACCAAATCTAATATCTTTACTAGGAGTGTAACCAACAAACAGGGTAGGGAATAGGTCGCTGTATACCTTATGCGTAGTTGTGTCTGCACTTGTCCACTCTCCTGATGCGTCAGTTATCTCTGCTCTTAATCCTCCTTTTAGACTCCATTTTGGCCCAAACTGTCTTGCTATCGAAAAATAGCCGGCATAAATGTTCTCATTGTAACCAAACAGGCTGCTCAGGTTTTCATTTGGCTGCCAAGTCTCGCCCACTTTATCCTCTCTGATGAGGTCGTTATTGGTAATGCTTGTTGCCCATTTGGCTCCGGCTTCAAATTTGTAATTTTTAAAAATTATCTGTTCATAGTCGGCTTTTGCTGAAATAATGTCAATCAACTGATCTGCATTGCTTCTGAAAATACTTGGATCTCTAGTTGGATCACCTACGGCGTTTGTAAATATATTCTCTTGAAAACTTTTTTGCAGAGTGCTATACTTTCCATAATCTGCATTTATTGTGAGCTCCTGACCATCTTTTATTGACAAAGTGTAGTTAAGATTTGCAGAGAGTGTTCTGAATTTATCACTATTATCGATTGATGTGGCTGTTTTTTCAATTATGTTACCATTTCTAGATAGTGTATTTCCTGTGATATCGTCATCACTATACTCTTCACTGGAACGTTCGAAACCGGTTAGAATTAATCCTATAACATTCTTTTTATTAATGAAAAAGTCATTTGTAAATCTTAGATTGTGAAATCTCTGAACCATATCTGACTTGGTTGATCCATCCAGAATCAAGCCTCCTCCCATATCTGTAACTGAGTAGAAATCGTTAAACCTATTGCTTACTCTGGGACTGTAGCTAAAAGAGGTGTTTGTTTTTTCTCCTCTGTAGTTAAGGTTAATCGTACCATCTACACCATCATAATTTTTTGCATAATATGGTGAAGCTGAATAACCTCCTCTTAAATATCCGTTTATACCCTTGATAAAATTTTTCTTGGTTTTGATATTAATGATTCCTCCTGAACCAGACGCATCATATTTTGCTGAAGGGTGTGCCATTACTTCAATTTTATCAATTGTAGAGGCATCTGTCCCGCTTAATAACTGCTCTAGCTGTTGCCCATTCATATTTGAAGGCCTTCCGTCAATCCAGATTTGTACAGCGGATCCGTTAAGGAGAATATTACCATCCGGGTCTATACTTATGCCCGGAGTTTTCCTCAGAATATCCAGACCATTGCTTCCCTGGGTTGAGACAGCTTCTGAAACATTAAATATTATTTTGTCTATTTTCTGTTCAATAACAGGTACTTTAGCCGTAACTACAGCTGAGTTGAGAGCCACAGCATCACTACTGAGTGTAATGTTGCCAAGGTCTACAGACTGAACAGATTCGTTTATATTTACGTTGAAAGTTGTGTCTCTGAATCCTATAAAGGAGACTTTTACTTTACACTCACCGTAAATAACTTTATCAATTAAAAATTTACCATCTTCTCCAGATGTTGCTCCACCTAGCACCTTGTTCTCTTTATTCTGTATGCTGATTGTAGCAAATGAGAGAGGTGATCCGTTTCCTTTTTCAGAAACTTTACCGGTTATTATCCCGTTGTTTCTGGCGGCACTTGCGCCAACAGAGATCATTAAGATCAAAATGAGTGAAAGAAATTTGTTATACATAGTTGTTGTGAAATAAGAATACATTGTTAAGCATAATATATTATTCACACCTTTAGACGAAGACTACTCTCGATTAGTTGCACCCTTCACGGAAAAATCAAGAAATCTTTTTAAAATTTAAAAAATGTCGTTTGCTTTTAATCCAAGTAACTCAAGTCTGCGCTTGATTTTAGGAACCTCTTCCTCAATGAATTGCTCTCTTTGAATTGAGATGATTTTCTCTTGTGCTCCGGAGTTTACAAAATATCCAACACCTCTTTTATTATAAATAATCTGAGCATCCTGAAGATGATCGTAAGTTCTCATTATTGTATTGGGATTTACTCCCAGAATTCCTCCGTATTCTCTGACAGATGGAATTCTCTCCTCCTCTTTCCACTCTCCTGTGAGAATTGCGTCACAAATTGTATCAGAAATCTGAAGGTATATCGGTTTGTGTTCGTTGAATTCCATAAATATTAGTATTGAAGGGTTTTCATCCTGTGATAAGATCCAAATATGAACCATGCAGGAAGTAATCCATAAAAGAATACTTGACTTGTGTAGTAAAGTGTTTTGAATAGAGATGAAAAATTCTCAAACTCCTTAATATTTGAAAAGTCGCTTATTTTGTCAATTTTGATATTGACATTCATATCACTCATCATTTTAAAGTCCTCTTTAAATACGACGGTAATCATAAATACCATTATCATTGCAAAAAAGATATAGAGGCTTATAGTTGCAAGAAGAGTCTTGGTTACTTTGTATTTTCTGAACAATAGATTGCAATAAATAAAGCCAAGCTGCATAATAAGTGCTTCCGCAAATCCTTTTGCAAATTTATCCCCGAGCTCCAGGTTTGATATTGCAAACCCTTTGAAAATATCAGGAGTTATTGCTGATATTGCTGTGTCAATAATTAATACAGAACAAAATGTAAATAGTGGCATTAAAATTACACAGTTGATAAGCATACTGATATACTTCTCAGTTACAGAAGCCGGAAGCAGGACATAGTCAATACCACCTTTTCTGTGATTGTAACTTTTATATAAATTAAATGGAGCTATCAGCATTGAAAGGGCTGCAGCGAAAAATATAAAACCGGCTCTGCTGCTAGCTAATGAACTTGAATCACCACTGCCGAATACTATTATACTTAACCAGTATCCTGCAAGGAGAGCAGCAAAAATTGCTGATACTTTGAGCATCATATGGAATCTCTCGGATGACTCCTTTTTAACCAGTTTAAAAAATCTGTTAATATCAAAAAATTCATTCATGGTGTTACTTATTAAAAATGTCCTTAATTAGTTCCCTATTTTGATGTGCCGAATTAAAAAGTGCCTCAATATTTACTTTACACTCTCTCGAGGTCTCATTTTTACATACATTAATGTATCCTCCAAGAGTCTGTTCGCTGTAGATAGCCTTTTCAGAAATTGAGGGACTAAATTCAAAGCATAGCTTCTCACTAATCTCATCTATAGAAGCGTTGAGAAGAACACCATTTTTATCAAGGATAATAATGGGATCTATAAGATTCTCGAGGTCTCTAACCTGATGAGTAGAAATAACAATACAAGATTCGTCAGTAGAAGCCTGGGAAATTACTCTCCTTAACTGTGCTTTTGAAGGGATGTCAAGACCGTTACTAGGTTCATCCATGAGGATAAGTTTAGTGTTGGTTGAGATGGCAAAAGCAATAATTGCTTTCTTTTGCTGACCAAAAGAGAGTTTTGTGAACTTTGAATTACCATTTACTTCAAATTCTGTCATTAATCTGCTGAATTTGTTGTAATCGAAATTTGGATAAAATTCACCCCTCAGTCTTGCAAATTTGTTTACAACTAAA
>CAZPRX010000015.1:11376-12946 GCA_964588835.1 uncultured Muribaculaceae bacterium | reverse complement strand
ATCGTTATCAATTGTTTTAGGAACGTGAATGTTTGAAATTGGGAAGTTATGTTCTGTCAAGAACTTAGCAACTCTGTTAGCAGTTGATGCTGTGTCATCACCTCCGATGGTTACAAGAAGCTTAATATTATTCTCCTTAAAAAATTCAAGATTAAAGTTCTGTTCAAAGTCCTCAGGTGTAGGCTTATATCTGCTCATTATCAGATAAGAGCCTCCCCTGTTGAATATTGAATCAGCCATCAGGAAGTCAAGTTCAGTGTACTTAGGGTTTTTAGAAAATAGTCCTTTATAGCCGCCATGCAACCCAATTACACGGTAACCATTTGCAATGAAGGTTTTAGCAATACTGCCCACAACAGTGTTCATACCTGGTGCGGGACCTCCACCTGTTAAAATTACAATCGATTTTTTCATTACTTTACTTTATTGAGCACGCAAAGTTAACAATAATTAAAAATTATGTAAATTTGTTAGTTAAGATTATGAAGAAAATTAATTCAGAGGCCAAAAAGAGAGTCGCCTGGCTAAGAGATGAGATAAATCGGCATAACAAGAGCTACTACCAAGATAATCAGCCTACTATTTCTGATTTTGAATTTGATTTGCTCTTAATGGAACTGCAAACCCTTGAAAAGAAGTTTCCAGAGTTACAGGATGAAAACTCTCCAACCGTAAGGGTGGGCAGTGATATTAGGGAGGAGAGTAATCAAAACTCTTTTGTTCAGAAGATTCACAAACACCCCATGCTCTCTTTAAGTAACACTTACGATAAAGAGGAGCTTATTGCTTTTAATGAGCGCATTGTTAAATTTTATAGCTCTCCTTTTGATTACGTCTGCGAGCTAAAGATTGATGGCTCTGCAATATCACTTACATATCGTAATGGTGTTTTAATAAGTGCAGTTACCAGAGGCGACGGAGAAAAGGGTGATGATGTTACCAGAAACGTAAAAATGATTAAATCTGTCCCCAAAAAGCTATCTGGTTCCGGTTACCCCGATGAGTTTGAAATACGCGGAGAGATTTTTATGCCATGGAAGGCCTTTGATGAGCTTAACAAAATCAGGGAGGAGAATGAAGAGCAACTCTTTGCAAATCCGCGAAATGCTGCTGCCGGCTCTCTTAAACTTTTAGATTCTGCTGAAGCTGTTGAAAGGAAACTTGAAATTATTCTATACCACGTTATATCTGATACTTTATCATTCAATACTCATTATGAGTCCTTATCGGCAGCCTCTTCCTGGGGTTTGCCTGTCTCCGAACACACGAGAAGATGCCACTCAATAGAAGAGGTATTTGAATTCCTTAATTACTGGGATAAGAACAGAAAGAGCCTGCCCTATCCTACAGACGGGGCGGTAATAAAGGTTGATGACCTAGAGTTGCAGAGGGACCTTGGGTTCACTGCAAAATCTCCCAGATGGGCCACTGCGTATAAGTTTAAGGCAGAGAGTGCTGTTACAAAAATTATCTCTGTTGACTACCAGGTGGGAAGAACAGGCGCCATAACTCCTGTCGCTAACCTTGAACCGGTTCTTCTATCAGGAACTGTTGTTAAAAGAGCCTCTTT
>CAZPRX010000015.1:1180-11366 GCA_964588835.1 uncultured Muribaculaceae bacterium | reverse complement strand
TCAATGATAATAGTTAATCCTGCTAATTTGGAATGATCAAATGCAAATCCTTGATATACACATTAATGATTTTGTTAGTGTTGAGAAAGGCGGAGAGATTATCCCTAAAATTGTATCAGTAGATGAGAGCCTAAGATCTCAAAGTGCTGCAAGACCCATTTTCCCGGATAAATGTCCTGACTGCGGCTCTGCTCTTGTAAGAGAAGAGGATGAGGCAAAACACTTTTGCCCCAATTCAGAGGGATGCCCTACACAGATTAAAGGGAAACTACTCCACTTTTGCAGCAGAAAAGCTATGAACATTCTGGCCGGTGATGCAACTATTGAGATGCTTTTCAATGCTGGTTTATTAAATAATGTCGCCGACTTTTACAAAATTACAAGTGAAGACCTGTTAAAATTTGAGGGATGGCGCGAAAAAGCCACTGGAAGGTTACTTGCCAGCATAGAGGAGTCAAAAAAAGTCCCATTTTCCAGGGTACTTTACTCTTTAGGAATCAGACATATCGGTGAAACAAATGCAAAGTCAGTTGCTAACCATTTTGGAAGTATTGATAATCTTGCCGGAGCAACAATGGAAGAGCTCCTGCAAATTAACGATGTTGGCGATGTTGTTGCTAAATCAATAATTCAGTTCTTTAGTAACGAAACAAATATCAGGATAATTGATGAACTCAGGAGAGCAGGTCTGATTACACAAAACTCAAGTAATACTGAAAATAAGAAATCGGATGTACTTAAAGGTATGAGCATTGTGATTTCAGGAAATTTTTCAATTTCAAGAGAAGAGCTAAAAGCAATGATTGAGCAGCATTCAGGAAAAAATGTGTCATCTGTCTCCTCTAAAACCACATTGCTGCTTTGTGGTGATGAACCTGGACCGGCAAAAGTGGAAAAGGCTAATAACCTAGGAATAGAGATTATCTCTGAAGAGCAGTTCTTCAAGCTAATTGAAAATAAATGATTAATTTTACACCTTATATATAATAAACTTTTTTATTAATAATAATTTATGAAGCAGATAGTTATAAGTAATAAAATCTATTATCTCGGTACTAATGACAGGAAAAAATCTCTGTTTGAGAATAATTGGCCCCTTCCAAATGGCGTTGCATATAACTCATACCTTATAAACGACAGTAAAAGTGCCCTTATTGATACTCTTGAATTTGGTTCAAAGGATGATTACTTAGATCAGATTTCTTTATTATTAGGAGGTAAAAATCTGGACTATCTGATTGTTAATCACATGGAACCAGATCATTCAAGCATGATTGGGATTCTGTTAAAATTTTACCCTTCACTTAAAATAGTTTCAAACATCAAAGCATATAAAATGCTTGAAGCATATTTTAATATTAACCCAGATAACTTCATGGAGATTAAGGAGGGAGATGTGCTTGATCTGGGATATCACAAACTCACTTTCTATATCACACCCTGGGTTCACTGGCCTGAAACCATGATGACCTATGATACAACTGATAAAGTTCTTTTCTCTTGCGACGCTTTTGGCAGCTTCGGCACACTTGATGGCGGAATATTCGACGATGAAATTAATTTTGATCGATACGAAGATGAGATGAGGCGATATTACTCAAATATTGTGGGTAAGTATAGCAATATGGTTCAAAAGGCATTTGCGAAGCTTAATGGAGTCGATATTAAGATTATCTGCCCTTCTCACGGACCTGTATGGAGAGGCAATCCGGCAAAGGCTGTTGAGTTATACGACAAGTGGAGCAGGTACGAATCTGAAGAGGGGGTTGTTATAGCATTTGCATCTATGTACGGTAATACAGAGAAAATGGCTGACTACGTAGCAAGGCTTATTGCAGAAAATGGGATAAAAAATATCAGAGTTTACGATGTTTCCAAGACTCATGTTTCATATATTCTGAGCGATATCTGGAAATATAAGAGTGTGATACTTGGTTCTTGCGCATATAACGCAGGAATGCATCCAATGATGGAACACCTTTGCCATGAACTTTCTGTTATTAACCCTAAAGATAAAAATTACGCTCTGTTTGGATCTTACAGCTGGAATGGCGGAGGTTTGAAGTCTCTGGTTTCTTTTGCAGAAAAGATGACCTGGAACAAGGTGTCTGAACCTGTTGAGCTAATGGGAGCTCCTGACACGAATAAGATGAAGGGATTCCAAAGCATTGCAGATAATATCATTAAGTAAACCTATGGAACCAGGAAGAATATTACGAGTTGAAAAGATTGTTGAACATGCCGATACTGCAGCAAGTTACGGCTCTGGTTTGCTGGAAGTATTCTCTACGCCTGCAATGATTGCTCTTATGGAAAAGAGTGCTCATCTGCTTGCAAAGAGCATACTCAATGACCAAGAGGACACCGTAGGGACAGAGGTAGATATTAAGCATTTACGGGCCACTCCGCTGGGTACACAGGTTAGTGCAGAGGCCGAACTTATCTATGCTGAAGGAAGAAAACTGGTTTTTAAAGTTTCTGCGTATGATAACAAAGGGGAGATTGGTAATGGAACCCATGTAAGATATATTATTGACCCTGTAAAATTTATGAGTAAACTGAATTGAAGAAGTACAAGGAGATACAGCACACCTATCAGAGAATTCTCAAATTTCTGATAAATGATATCTGGAAGCTTGATCTTTCTGAGCTTAGCATTATGAAGGCTCGAATGGTTCGCTACCTTAAAGTACTTATTATAACCATAAAGGGCTTCTCAAATGACAAAGTAGGATTACAAGCTGTTAACCTTAGCTTCTTCTCAGCTATGTCGGTTGTGCCATTTGTTGCAATTATGTTTACAGTAACAAAAGGTTTTGGTCTGGCGAAGAATCTGGAAGAGCTCTTATTAACATACTTTGCAGAAAATGAAGAAATTATTGAATATATTCTCCATTTTGCAAATAATATAATCTCTTCGGCAGAAAATGGGTTCTTTGGGATAATAAGCTTCGTCTTCCTTTTATGGACTGTGGTATGGCTTATGCTGAGTATAGAAAAGTCATTTAACGATATTTGGAAGGTTGAGAACAGGAGGTCATTTGCAAAGAGGGCTGTCTACTACCCTCTTCTGCTTCTGGTATCACCACTTATTGTTCTCGTATTTCTCTCTCTTGCTCTAATCTATTCGAACACACTTAAATCTGCCGGTTTGCAGATAGATAATATAATACCTGTAACATCAATTTTCACATGGTTAACATTCTACGGAGTGGTGACCCTGGTGTTCTCCGTAATGTACTTTTTCATACCTCATGTAAAGGTGAAAATGGCAGCTGCGTTCAACTCATCTTTAATAATCTCATTTGCATTTGTTGTTGTTCAATTTTTCTACCTTGAAACACAACTTCTTGTATCTGGATTAAACGCTGTCTATGGTGTATTTGCCGCGATACCTTTATTCCTTGTATGGATGAATATCAGCTGGACAATAATACTGTTTGGTGCAGAACTATCTCACGCATATCAAAATGTAGATAAATACAATATTAAAAATGAAAATGAACCTTGAATTAACCAAGGATGCAGTTGACTTTATAAACGACGATAAACTGCTCAACCTGATAAATAACACAAAAGAGGACCCTGTTAAAATCAGGGATATATTTCAGAAAAGCAAGTCCAAGCAGGCACTTACAGTTGAAGAGACTGCCTATCTTCTTGCAATTAAGTCTCCTGAAATGCTTGAAGAATTATATCAAACTGCAAGAGACCTCAAGAAATCAATCTATGGCAATAGAATAGTCCTCTTTGCTCCTCTTTATATAGGCAACCATTGCATAAATAATTGCCAGTATTGCGGATTCAGAAGCTCTCTGACCAAGGCAGTAAGAAGAACTCTGTCTGATCAGGAACTTGTTGCTGAGGTGGCTCAGCTTGAAAAAGAGGGGCACAAAAGATTGATTCTGGTATACGGGGAGCATCCAAAATACACTCCTGAATACATTGCCCAAACAGTCAAGACGTGTTACAATGTCAAGGTAGGAAACGGAGAGATAAGAAGGGTAAATATCAATGCAGCACCTATGTCTATAGAGGGTTTCAGAACCGTGAAAGAGGCCGGAATTGGAACATTCCAGGTGTTCCAGGAGACATACCATAAAGAGACTTATAAAAAATTCCATCCTGCTCCAAGTGTGAAAAGTGACTACATGTGGAGGCTTAATGCAATGGACAGAGCCTTTGAGGGTGGACATGATGATGTGGGCATCGGTGCACTATTCGGCTTATATGACTGGAGATTTGAAATACTTGGACTGGTTGAGCATGCTCATCATCTGCAGGACAGATATGGAGTGGGCCCTCATACAATTAGCTTTCCAAGGGTAAAACCTGCCTACGGGCTTGACCTCCACCTGCCATATCAGGTTACTGATGAGCAGTTTAAGCAATTAGTTGCCATCCTAAGATTAGCAGTTCCTTACACAGGTTTGATTATGACAGCAAGAGAGAGTCCTGAGGTGAGAGACGCTGTAATAGAGTTTGGTGTCTCGCAGATTGATGCAGGTACAAGGCTGGAGATTGGCGGCTATCAGGAGGAGAGAGGAAAAAATCAAGAGCTTAATAGAGAACAATTTGAAGTAGGTGATAGAAGGGAACTTGATCAGGTTATTGAATGGCTTCTTACAAAGGGATTTATACCAAGTTTCTGTACATCATGCTACAGAGTAGGAAGGACAGGTGAACACTTTATGGAATACGCAATTCCGGGTTTTATCGGAAGGTTCTGTACTCCTAATGCAATGCTAACATTGGCTGAATATCTTGAAGACTACTCTTCTGAACAAACAAAAAAGGCGGGTCACGAACTCATTGACAGAGAACTTTCCTATATAACTGATGAGAAAAAGAGGAAAGATTTAGCTGACAAACTTGAGTTGATCAAGAGCGGAAAACGAGACTTATTATATTGATATCATTATGTTTACGGATAAGGATAACGAATTAATCGAAAGCGAATTTGAAGAACTGAGACTTGCCAGTCTCAAGCGGTGTGCGAATCAATCTGAATTTGAGATTGTTCTTAAGGCTTTTGATTTTGCCAAGGCAGCCCACAATGGCGTCAGAAGGCGCTCAGGTGAGCCCTATATTCTTCATCCAATTGCTGTATCAAAAATTGTAGTGAAGGAGATTGGTCTTGGATACAAATCCATAGTTTCTGCTCTCCTTCACGACGTTGTAGAGGATACTGAGTATAATACAGATGATATCGAAAGGCTGTTTGGTGCAAAAATAGCCTCACTTGTAGATGGTCTAACAAAAATCAAAAGTGCTTTTGACAGTGGCACAAGTAGTCAGGCAGAGAATTTCAAAAGGATACTTCTGACTCTCAACGATGATGTAAGGGTAATTCTGATAAAGCTCGCAGACAGGCTCCACAATATGAGAACCATAGAGTATATGCCTGAACATAAAAGGTCTAAGATACTGAGTGAGACAATGTATATTTTTATACCACTCGCTCATAGACTTGGCCTGTACAGCATTAAATCAGAACTTGAAAACATTTGGCTCATGCATACCCTCCCGGCAGAGTATGAAGGTATTCAGGCTAAGATATCCCAGACCGTAGCTGAGAGAGGTTGTGCCATTGACAGTTTTATGGAGCCAATTGCCGAAAGCCTCACAAATGCCGGTTATAAATTCAATGTCTCAAAAAGGACAAAAAGCCCCTACTCCATTTGGAGAAAGATGAATGCCAAATCAATCCCTTTTGAACAAATTTATGACCTGTATGCTGTAAGGATTATTTTTGAAGCAAAGGAGGAGCAACCTGAAAGAATTCAATGCTGGCATATATACTCTCTTATCACTGAGTTGTATCTTTCAAAAACGGACAGAATAAGGGACTGGGTAAGTACTCCCAAAATTAATGGTTATGAAGCTCTTCACTGCACAGTGATGGCTCCTCAGGGAAACTGGGTTGAAGTCCAGATAAGAAGCACCAGGATGGACAACCTTGCAGAAAGAGGTGTTGCAGCTCACTGGAGTTACAAAGGTTCATCTCCTTCTGAAAAGGATATGGATAAATGGCTCAATATGGTGAGAGAGGTGCTGGAAAATCCGGACGTCAATGCCCTGGAGTTTCTTGATAAGTTTCACACAGGGCTTTTATCTTCTGAAATTTATGTATTTACTCCTAAAGGAGAATCAAGATCTCTGCCTAAAGGAGCTACTGCACTGGACTTTGCATATGCTATTCATACTGAAGTGGGTAATAAATCAATTGCTGCAAAAGCAAACTTTAAGCTTGTTCCACTTACATACGAATTAAGAAACGGAGACCAAATTGAGATTATAACAGCCGAATCCCAGAAACCTCAGAGAGAGTGGCTTGATTTTATCAAGACTCCTAAAGCAAAGGGCCTAATTCTGGATGCTCTCAAATCCGAGATAAAGGATTCTCAAAAAAAGGGTCAGGAGCTGCTGGACGAAAGGCTCAAATCAATGGGAATCAGACCTATGTCAAGGGTATACAGAAAACTTTCAGAGAATTATAAGCTTAATAACAGAGAGGAGCTTTTCAGTAAGATTGGGGCAAATCTCATAGATTTAACAGACCTATCTAAGGTATTAAAGAAAAACACAACCAGTAAATTCGTAAGATACTGGAGTTTGCAATTTTCTAAAATAACCGGGGGTGATTCAGAAAACAAATGGGACTGGCAGGGAGAAGAGGAGTTGTCTGACGACCCTGCTGATGCTCAGAAGGCTCAAGAGGAGAAGGTTATATCAAAAATTGATCTTAAGAAAGACTTCCTGTTAAAAGAGAATCCCGTTGAAAAAACCCTCTCCTATCAGGTAGCTACATGTTGCAGACCAATACCCGGTGACAAAGTAATCGGTTTTATAGATGACAATGATATTGTTATTGTTCATAAAAATAGCTGTCCCGAGGCAATTCATATGGCATCCAGAGACGGCGAGAGAATTGTAAAAGCTAAATGGAGCAAACATACTGTTCTCTCATTTTTGGCTAGAATAAACATGAGAGGAATTGACAGACTAGGAATTTTAAATGATCTGACTCAATATATAACCCTGGTATTAAGTGTTAACATCAGAAAAATATTCATTGAGACTCATGACGGGATTTTTGAAGGTTACATCGATTTATACGTCCATAGTGTAGAAGACCTTGAAAAGCTTATGAAGCAAATGTCTTCCGTTAAGGGTGTGATGAGTGTAGTCAGATCAGAGATAAAGGATAATCAGTAAAAGAAGAGATGCAAATTATTAAATTCAGATATATACCCATTTGTTTAGTTTTACTTTTTGGTTTAACGCTGTTTTTACCATCTTGTGCAAACACAACTGCCCCACCTTCTGGCGGTGCAAAGGATACCCTCGCCCCTGTTTTACTTAAGGTCGATCCGGATTCCAACAAAATTAACTTTCCACTAAGAGGTCAGAAAATTGAATTGAAATTTGATGAGTTCGTCGTTTTAAAGGAGCCGGAAAAAAACATTGTGGTATCTCCCCCTGTGAAGAGAAGAGTTGAAACGAAGGTAAGAGGTAAAAGTATCATTTCTGAATTTAAGGATTCTCTCAAATTAAACACAACATATTCAATATCTTTCAATAGTGCTATTGCAGATAATAATGAGGGGAATCCTCTTCCTCCCTACAGATATGTATTTTCTACAGGGAGTATTATAGACTCAATGATTGCAACGGCCAACATTGCCGATGCTGCTACACTTCTGCCGTTACCCTCTGTTACCCTTGCATTTTATGAAAGACATGCGGATTCTGTTATTTATAACACTCTGCCCTCTGCTATTTCAAAAAGCGACAAATGGGGCCATTTTCTTATAACTAACATTAAACCTGTACCCTACAGGGTTATTGCATTCTCGGATGAGAATGGAAACAATATGTATAACCCTGAAAACGAAAAACTAGCTTTTCTAGACTCACTTTTCACCCCCTCTAAAGTAATGGTTAAAGGGATGGAGGAGTTATCTTATGTTGATCCTAAAGACACCACTGCATCACTTGCCAGGACAAGCGATTTCAGACTTTATCTTTTTAGGGAGGAGGCGAGCAGGCAATTTGTTAGAAATTACGAGAGGTTATCAGAAAGAGAGTGTTTTATCAAATTTAACGCTCATAATGTTCAAATTGATTCCGCAGGCTTCGCAGAACTTGATTCAGTAAACGTTATAAAACATTTTAACATAACGCGGGATAGTCTGAATCTCTGGATAAAAGGTGATTTCAGAAGAATACCTGATACTCTTAATTTCAGGATAAAATACCTAAAGACCGACTCTCTGGATAACCTTGTTATGACAAGAGAGACATTCAGACTCCCATTACCAAGGAAAAACCGTCAGCAGGAGCAGAGAGAAAAGGAGAGGAATAAAGATAAGAGAGCCAATTTGCTTGATATAAAACTAGATGCCAATCCAGCATTAATTGAAAAAGAGGGATTCAGAATTGAATTTACAGCACCTATTGAATCAATTTTGTCTGATAGTATCCGGTTCACCTCTTTGACACCAAAGGGGGTTGAGAGTGTTGAAAAATTTAAGTTAATTCCTGACTCACTTGAGTTAAGAAAATTCACTGTAAAACCGGAAAGCAAGCTTCAGCAAGGTTATGATTATATCCTATCTATTGACAGCCGCGCATTTACCGACATAACAGGCAACTATAATGACTCTACAGGGATAAAGGTAATGCTGCCAAAGAGCGAGAAAATGGGAAGAATAGATCTTGATATCAAGGGAACAGAGGGGACATCTTTTGTTGTTGAATTGATTAACCAGTCCAGAGACAAGGTGTTCAGATCTTACAAAATAACATCTGATCAGATTCTCGACTTTCCCTATCTGGATCCGGGTAAATACTCCATAAGGATATTTATGGATAAAAACGGAAACGGAATTCTTGACTCAGGGTTACTTAAAGAGAGAAGACAGCCGGAAATGGTCAGATTGTACAAGCTTCCTTCCGGGACTGAGATCTTTGATATCAAAGAGGGTATGGAGCTATCTCAGATTATTGATTTAAAAGAAATTTTCCGATGAAGAGATATATTATTATTTCCTTGATAATGACTTTCACTTCCATAGTATCTTACTCTCAGGAGAAGATTCATATGGCAGGTGTTAGTTACGGATATTTAATAGGTAATGTTAGTTTTGACCCTCCGGTTACTCATAAATCAGTAATAACAACAGGTAACTTTTCTCTGTTATACAATTACTATCATGATTTAGGGGGGGCGTCACCTTATTTTGGGTTTCAAACAGGCATATCACGTATTGAGAGTGGTTACGAGATTTTGGGAGAGCGTTTTATTACAGAGATGTACAGAATACCCCTTGTTTCTCAGTTCCACATAGATTTTTGGAAAATGAGGTTATTAATAAATCTTGGAGCATACGGAGCATTCCGGAGCAGACTGAACGAACCGGAAGGGAGCACTTTTGATCCAGAAGATAACAGATTGGAATTTGGGATTATAGGTGGAGGAGGCTTGGCATTTGTTGTGAAGCCTTTTGAAATTCATCTGGAAGCAAATTACAACCACTCACTAACCTATCTGAGCGACCCCAGAAAAGGTGGAGTTGAAAGGCCTCAATACTCCTACCCTAACCATCTTATATTTAGCGCTGCTCTCTTTTTTCACATCAAATCAAAATGAAAAAAATAATTGTAAAAACCGGAGATCTCTGCTTTGGCGGGGATAATCCTATAGTGGTGCAAACTATGTGCAACACATCAACTCAGGATGTAGACGGGTCATACAATCAATGCGTAAGACTCTCTCAATCCGGCGCTCAGCTGATAAGATTGACTACTCAGGGTATGAAGGAGGTTGAATCGTTAAAAGAGATAAAAAGAAGACTTTTAGCAGATAACATCAATACACCCCTTTCTGCTGATGTTCATTTTACAGCAGATGTTGCAATAGCAGCTGCAGAGGTGGTTGAAAAAGTAAGAATTAACCCGGGTAATTTTGCCAAAGATTTTGATGTAGCACGCTCAAAATTTTCACAACTTATCTCAATTTGCAAACAAAGAGGTGTTGCATTAAGAATCGGAGTGAACCACGGGTCTTTAGGAGAGAGGATTATCTCTAAATATGGCGACTCACCCATGGGGATGAAAGAGTCGGCTCTAGAGTGGATAAAGATGGCTGAGGAGCTCTCCTTTGATCAGTTAATTGTCTCTC
>CAZPRX010000015.1:0-1170 GCA_964588835.1 uncultured Muribaculaceae bacterium | reverse complement strand
CACTGGTAATGACTGAGGCGTACAGGTTGCTATATAATGAATTCGAAAAAAGAGGCATTTTTTACCCTTTACACCTCGGAGTAACAGAGGCTGGAAACGGACAGTCAGGAAGAATAAAATCTGCTGTAGGTTTATCTACCTTACTATCAGAGGGAATTGGTGATACAATAAGAGTATCTCTTACAGAAGACCCTGAAAATGAGATTCCTGTTGCAAGGTTTCTTGCAGATTTTTTCAAAGAAAAGAGTAGTCGATTCAATTTCAACGGTGAAAGGATTCAGCAGGTTTCTTATTCTGAAAATAACTGGAATGACTTTATATTAAAAGCGACCTGTGAACTTGGGCCCCTATTGCTAGACAAAAAGATTGATGATATTAAACTTTCTGTTTTAATAAACGGAGAGATTGTTTCTGATGAGAAAATCAACGGATTTCGTGACGATCTTCTTCAGGCAACCAGAAGAGTCTTTACAAAACCTGAATACATCGCCTGCCCAGGATGCGGAAGAACATTGTTTAATCTTGAGCCTGTATTTGAAGAGGTTAAAAGAAGAACTGCACATTTGAAAGGTTATAACATTGCAGTAATGGGGTGTGTTGTGAACGGACCCGGCGAAATGGCTGATGCAGACTATGGTTATGTTGGAGAGGGGAAGAACAGAGTGAGCATATACAGAGGCAAAAACCCTGTATACAGGGCAGTACCTGAAAATGAGGCTATAGATAAATTACTTGAACTTATTGAGGAAGACGCTCGCAATAAAGTCTTCCGCCCTCGGATTTAGTAATAACTACCACCTCCCCTTTGTCGGCCATCCCAAACTCTAATGTTGCATCGTACCATTTACCATCAATCTCAACTTTACCCGCTGGTCTTAGACTACTGGCAACAGTTGCAACTTTGCCCACCATCGATTCCAGATTATCATCCACACCCACAAATCCATTTTTTGATTTTAAACTGGTATTAAGAGAAAGATGTGAAAAGCTGCTTCCCGGAAGAACTCTTCCAGCCAACCATATTGACAGTAAGAGAGAGGAGAATCCAGATATCAGGACTATTGAAAGTGGCTTCAGAATTACAATGAAGTTAACTGATCCATTAAAATAGAAGAGGTCATTGTCTATCATTGCGAACACAAGAGCGGTTACAGTTACAACAATCCCGGA
>CAZPRX010000014.1:12321-13125 GCA_964588835.1 uncultured Muribaculaceae bacterium | reverse complement strand
TTTTCACTCATCGTGGCGCAAAGTTATATCATTTAAACTATTTTTGCATACAAATTATCTCCTTATGGCCTCTAAAGAAAACAATCAACCTCAAAGGACTCCCATAGAAAAAACCGGGAAGACAAAGCTCATCGAAAAGCTCCTGTCTGATCAGCTAAATCCTATGTGTGACAACGTCTCAACTTATGAAAGCTCTGGTGGCAGCTATATCACATCACATACACTACTCCTGGAAGGTACAGACTTTGACCTCGTCTACAATCCCCTTAAACATCTTGGTTACAAATCTGTAGTCTCAGTTCTGGGGCCACTCTACGCATCTCTGTGCACACCTTTGTCAATTTCCGTAAGACTTGGCCTCTCTGCCCGGTTTTTTACCGAGGATGTAGAGGAGCTCTGGGAAGGTATGAAGGCTGCTTTTGAAGAGCACAAAGTGGAGGTACGCGGGCTTGATCTTCTACCCTCTCTTACCGGCCTCACCATTTCACTTTCATCACTGGGAAAACAACAGAAAGAGCTCTTTGTTCAACGAACCAAGCCGGTTTCAGGAGATCTTATCTGTATATCAGGCTCTCCGGGTGCAGCATTTATGGGGCTTCAGGTGCTTGAGAGAGAAAAGAGGGTCTTCAGCGGAAGCTCAGATGCACAACCTAAACTTGACGAATACAAATTTATACTTAAAAGATACCTCTCTCCTCAACTTGACAAATCGCTTCCTGAGACACTTGTCTCAAGCGGAGTTCTGCCATCTGACGGAGAATTTATCACCAGGGGATTATCTGATGCCGTGAAAAGAGTTTGCCA
>CAZPRX010000014.1:0-12311 GCA_964588835.1 uncultured Muribaculaceae bacterium | reverse complement strand
GGTGCACATATATATCTTAATAAGATTCCTATTGCATCTCAGACATTCAATATGGCAGAAGAGCTGGGTATGGACGCCACCACAGCTGCTCTGAACGGTGGTGACGATATGCTGCTGCTTTATGTTATCCCACTTAAGGAGCATGAAAAGCTAAGCAAAGAGATGCCTTCACTTGATATTATTGGTCATCTTACCGACTCGGGGAGCGGGGCGATGCTCATCACCCCAGATGGAGCACCCATATCTTTAAAAGCTCAGGGTTGGGGAGATTGACCACTCAATACCAGAGCTTTCAAATGACTCTAGAAGCGTATCTGTAAGGGCTACAGAATATTTTATTGAGACAAATTCAACAGACATCTGGCTTTCATAATCAAGGACTTTAATCAGCACCCTTGTTGTACCCTTGTTATCCTTAAACCAAGTAGTGAGGTCTCTTCTGAAGTGTTTATTAATCATAGAAACAGGTACTGTAAGGGTTATGCTTTTTATAAAATCCTCTCTTGTGTTAGCAAGAAGCCTCATACTCCTGACTTTTAATTCACAATCTACCTGTTTTGCAGGATCGTCTCCGTTCTGATGGTAACCATACTTCTGCAATACTGCAACCTTTATTAACAGAGGTGTTCCCGGATGGGTGTACTTCATGAAATTTTCATAATCTTTCCCAAAAAGTGCAAACTGCATCGACCCATTGAAATCTTCAACCGAGAAATTTACAAAAGGTCTTCCGGTTTTGGTCATGGATGATTTTGAGTTTGTCACCATCCCGGCAATAATCATCTCTTTCCCCCTCAGAGATGGGTTCTGCATAGCCTGAGCAGCATATTCAGAGGCCTCTGAAATGGTGTTGCTTGTAAACTTTGACACCTCAAAACGGAACTGGTCCAGAGGGTGAGCAGAGAGGAACATTCCTACAAGCTCCTTCTCTCTCTTAAGCAGCTCCATCTTATCAACCTCCATTGCTACAGGCACCTCCGGCCTTACAGGCTTAATACTCTCATGAGATCCAAATAGTGAATTACCCAGTGCAATGGTATCATTCTGGAACCTCTGTCCGTATTTGTACAATATTTCAAGGAATGGCTCATCCTTTGCTCCCGGAGCCAGATATTGTTCTCTTTTAACCGGTTCAAAACAATCAAAACCACCTGCATATACAAGCGATTCAATCGTCTTCTTACCCACAACCGTAAGACTAACCCTCTCAATAAAATCAAACACAGAATCAAAAGGGCCTCCATTTTCACGGGCAGCAATTATATTCTCAACAGCACCGAGGCCTACCCCCTTTATGCCGGCCATCCCGAATCTGATATCACCCTTTTTATTGACTGTAAACTTATAGTCACTCTCATTAACATCCGGACCAAGTACTGATATACCCATACGTTTACACTCGTCCATATATTTGGTAATCTCGTCCATGTTATCCAGGTTCCTGCTCAGGGTAGCAGCCATAAACTCGGCAGGATAGTGAGCCTTCAGGTAGGCTGTCTGGTAGCCTATCCAAGCATAGCATGTTGAATGGGATTTGTTAAATGCATATTGTGCAAATGCCTCCCAGTCTTTCCATATCTTCTCAAGAATATCAATAGTATAACCATTACCTGTCCCCCCATTAATGAACTGCGCCTTAAGACTGTCCATCATCGACTTAATCTTCTTACCCATTGCCTTCCTCAAACCATCGGCATCACCCTTTGAAAACCCCGCAATCTTCTGGGAAAGAAGCATCACCTGCTCCTGATATACTGTAATTCCATACGTATCTTCCAGAATCTCTTTCATCTCCGGAAGGTCGTACTCAATCTGCCTCAACCCCTTCTTCCTGTCAACAAAATCCGGAATGTAATCCATAGGGCCGGGCCTGTATAGGGCGTTCATGGCAATAAGGTCTTCAAAACGTGTAGGTTTTAGCTCCCGGAGCCATTTTCTCATACCATCACTTTCAAACTGGAAAGTGGCTATACTTTCACCCCGGCTGAAGAGCTCAAAGGTCTCCTGATCATCTATGGGGATAGTATTTATGTCAATCACAACCCCTTTTGACTTCCTGATGTTTTCAACAGCCTCCTTAAGGATGGAAAGCGTCTTCAGACCGAGGAAGTCCATCTTAAGCATTCCCACCTTCTCAATCTGAGACCCTTCGTACTGAGAGACCCATATGTCCTCCCCGGTATCCTTATCCTTTGCAATACCAATAGGGATAAATTCTCTAAGGTCATCCCTGCCGATAATAATTGCACAGGCATGAACTCCCGTATTTCTCACATTCCCCTCAAGCTTTGCGGCAAACTCCATAGTATCTCTCACAAGCGGGTCCTGTGATTCAAACGCATCTTTTATCTCAGGAACAAATTTTCTGCAATTCTCCAGATTTACATCCGGTGCCTTTCCACTGCTGTCCGCAGGGAACTTATTTGGTATAAGTTTGGCTAATCTGTCCGACTCAGGAAGAGGAAGATTCTGTATTCTGGCAATGTCCCTGATTGCACTCTTCGCAGCCATAGTGCCAAAAGTAATCACATGTGACACATGGTCTTTACCATACTTATCCTCAACATATTTAAGCACTTTCGACCTGCCGTCATCATCAAAGTCAATATCTATATCCGGCATTGAAATCCTGTCCGGATTAAGGAACCTCTCGAAGAGGAGATCATACTTAAGGGGGTCAATATCCGTAATCTTCAAACAGTAAGCAACAACTGAGCCTGCGGCCGATCCCCGTCCGGGACCAACCCATACACCCATGTTCCTTGCAGCTGCTATAAAATCCTGTACAATAAGAAAATAGTCCGGGAATCCCATCTTCTTTACGGTCTCTAACTCAAAGTCAATCCGTTCAGTAATGGAGTCGTCTAGATTTTCATACCTCTCCTTTGCCCCTTCATATGTCAAGTATTTCAGGAAGTCATCCGAAGATTCAAACTCGTCAGGTATGGGAAAATGGGGCATAATAGGGTCCGAATCAATACTATACACCTCCACTTTGTTAGCTATCTCAACAGTACTTTCAAGAGCCTGAGGAACATCGGCAAAAATCACCTCCATCTCCTCCTGTGACTTCAAATACTCCTGCTTTGTATAACGAAGTCTGTCCGGGTCTGAATAGTCTGAATTTGTTGTAAGACAAATGAGTCTGTCGTGAGCCTCTCTGTCCTCCTGAGCAACAAAGTGAACATCGTTTGTTGCAACAACCTTTACATCAAACTTTTGAGCAAGCTGTAGTATAACTTTGTTTACCCTCTCCTGTAATTCAAAAGTGGACCTGTCCGCCCCGTCAACATCAGTTTGATGCCTTTGAATCTCGAGATAATAATCGTCACCAAACAAGTTTTTATACCACTGAACCGTCCTCTCTGCCTCCTGAATATTATCTGCCATAATAGCACGGGATACCTCCCCGGCAAGACAAGCAGATGAACAGATTAGATTTTCATGATATTTCTCGAGAAGCTCTCTGTCAATTCTTGGCTTGTAGTAATTACCCTCAATAAACGCATAAGAAGAGAGTTTTATAAGATTCTTGTATCCTTGAATATTTTTTGCGAGCAGAACTAGATGATAACTGCTCTGATCCTCACGTCCCCGCTTATCAAACCGACTCTCCTTCGCCACATAGAACTCGCTTCCCACAATGGGTTTTACCGATGGGGTCTTCTGAGCCACCTCCAGAAACTCCTTAACCCCGAACATGTTTCCATGGTCAGTAATAGCCAGCGCTATCTGATTATCCTGAGCAGCACGTGCAAAGAGTTTTTTGATGGATGCAGCTCCATCCAGAATTGAATATTGAGTATGGACGTGAAGGTGAACAAAGGGCATATCGAAGATTTTCAGGGTTTAAATTTGGAACCATAAAGATAGATAATTAGGGCCGACGATTACCGCCGGCCCCCAAAAAAATTATCAAATCAGCAATCGATTTTCTCTATACAAGAGCTCTGCCGGTCATCTCGGCAGGGGCATCAATTCCCATCATTTTTAGAATAGTTGGTGCAATATCAGCCAGAATTCCGTTCTCTACGCTCTTAATCTCGTCATCAACCACAATGAACGGAACAGGGTTAAGAGAGTGAGCAGTATTTGGAGAGCCGTCCGGATTAACAGCATAGTCTGCGTTACCATGGTCAGCTGTAACAATTACTGAGTAGCCTGACTCTTTTGCCACCTCTACAACCTCTCCGGCACATTTATCAACTGTCTGGACAGCCTTTCTGATAGCCTCATAAACACCGGTATGCCCTACCATGTCTCCATTGGCAAAGTTGAGGATAATCAGGTCGTGAGTACCCTTTTTAAGCTCCGCAACAAGAGTCTCCTTTATCTCAACGGCACTCATCTCCGGTTTAAGGTCGTATGTTGCAACCTTTGGAGAGTTTATAAGCAATCTGCTCTCATTCTCAAACGTTGCTTCACGTCCGCCTGAAAAGAAAAATGTAACGTGTGCATACTTCTCGGTCTCCGCAATTCTTAATTGTCTCTTTCCTGCCCTTGAAACCACCTCTCCAAGAGTCTTCTGCACGTTCTCTTTGTCATAAAGTATATGAAGACCTTTAAACTTATCGTCATAAGGAGTAAGCGTGCAGTAGTAAAGAGAAATTACCTTCATGCCAAGCTCTGGCATGTCTGCCTGTGTAAGAACCTGAGTAATCTCCCTCGCCCTGTCGTTACGGAAATTAAAGAAAATGACAGCGTCACCCTCCTTTATTGTTCCCACTGGTTTTCCCGATTCATCAACAGCTACCAGAGGAGTTATAAATTCATCTGTAATATCATTATCATACCTTAGCTGCATTGCAGCTGTACCACTTGTAAAGGGATCTCCCTTACCATGCACAAGCAGGTCATATGCAAGCTTAACTCTCTCCCATCTCTTATCCCTGTCCATTGCATAATAGCGGCCAATGATTGATGCTAGTTTAGCACCTGTCATTGCAAGGTGATTTTCAAGCTGTTCTATGTAACCCTTCCCGCTTCTTGGGTCTGTATCACGTCCGTCCATAAAGGCATGAACGTTTACATCTGAAATCCCCTGCTCCTTTGCCAATGTGAGAAAAGCAAACAGATGCTCCATAGCGCTGTGAACTCCGCCATCACTCATGAGTCCCATGAAGTGAAGGGCCTTTCCCGAGCTCTTTACATATTCATATGCAGCCTTAATTTCTCTATTTTCGAACAACTTGTTCTCCCTGCAGGCTTTGTTAATCTTTACCAAATCCTGATAAACCACTCTTCCGGCTCCTATGTTCAGGTGCCCTACCTCAGAGTTTCCCATCTGACCTTCAGGAAGTCCCACGTCCTCGCCACTGGCAGATAAAAAAGATGTGGGATACTTAGCCCTTAACTTATCTATATTAGGTTCACCCTGGGTGTAAATAACATTCGTTTTGTCTCTCTTTCCCTCTCCCCAGCCGTCAAGAATCATCAAAAGTACCTTCTTATTCATTTTATTGATTAATTTTGTTGTCAATTCACTGAAGCAGTTTCTTACTGCAAAAATCGGGCAAAATTACAAAATATGCATAAAAAGAAAAATTCATCACGCAAGCCTCGCGGAGGAGATAGTCGTGGGAAAAGGGAGGAGTCAACAGGCAGAGTTAGTATGACACGCGAGGGTTATGCTTTTATTGTTATTGACGGCGTAGAGGATGATGTCTTCATCCCGGCCTCCAGAATGCGTGGCGCCCTACATGGTGACACTGTGAGAATCTCTATCCTTTCAAAGAGAAGCGGCTCTAGAAGAAAAGAGGGAGAGGTAGTTGAGATAGTTGAAAGGACAAAGAGACCATTTACCGGGATTCTCCAGATTGTGGGAGACGAGGCATGGGTTATATGCGAAAACAAGTTTATGCCTCACGATATCCGCATCCTTAAGGGTGGATATTCAGCTGAAGAACACGGGAAAAAAGTTGCCGTTATGGTTGATGAATGGCCAAGAAGTTCAGACGAGCCCATCGGTCATATAATTGATGTTTTGGGTGTGCCCGGGGAGAATAATACAGAGATGCACGCCATCCTTACTGAATTTGGTCTGCCATACAAATTTGACCCATCTGTTGAGAAAGAGGCTGATAAAATCAGCGATAAGATTGACCAGAGGGAGATAGATTCAAGAAAAGACTTCCGGGGAGTTACAACATTTACAATAGACCCTGCAGATGCAAAAGATTTTGACGATGCACTCTCACTGAGAAAATTGCCTAATGGCAACTGGGAAGTGGGTGTCCACATCGCAGACGTAACACATTATGTAAGGCCGGGGTCACTTGTAGAGAAAGAGGCACAGGAGAGGGCCACATCGGTCTACCTGGTAGACAGAACAGTTCCCATGCTTCCGGAGAAACTTTCAAACAAACTGTGCTCTCTCAGACCTAACGAAGAGAAATTATGTTTCTCTGCGGTTTTTGAGATTACAGAAAAGGGTAAAGTAGCCGGAAGATGGTTTGGAAGAACCATAATTGAATCGGACTACAGGTTCAGCTATGAGGAGGCACAGCAGATTATTGATACAAAAGAGGGTCCGCTTAAGGATGAGATGCTAAAACTCCACTCACTGGCTTTTCTCCTGAGAGAGGAGAGGTTCCGTTCAGGGGCAATCAGTTTTGAGAGACCGGAGATGAAGGTTGAGGTAGATGAAAACGGAAAACCAGTAAGAGTCTACCAAAAGATCTCAATGGACTCTAACTGGCTAATTGAAGAGTTTATGCTTTTGGCAAATCGTGAGGTTGCATACTTCATTGGGGCAAAGGGGAAAGAGGCAAAGACTTTTGTATACAGAATCCACGAAGAACCTAATATGGAGAAGATAACCCTTTTCCGCACATTCGTGAAACATTTTGGTTACGAGATGAAACCTACCAAAAATGCCCGGGAATTATCAACTGAACTCAACAGACTTCTTGGCTCTATAAAAGACAAACCGGAAGAGGGCGCAATCGAGATCATGGCCCTAAGATCCATGGCTCGTGCCAGATATTCAACAGATAACATGGGTCACTACGGCTTAGCTTTTGACTATTATACACATTTTACCTCTCCTATCAGACGCTATCCGGATATGATGGTTCACAGACTTCTTGCTCTTTACCTTGACAAAGGCAAATCTCAGGACAAGAAGCACTTCGAAGAGCGTTGCAAATATTCAAGCGAAAGGGAACAGCTTGCTACAGAAGCAGAGAGGTCAAGTATCAAATACAAGATGGTTGAATTTATGCAGGATAAAGTGGGCATGACCTTCAACGGAAATGTATCAGGTATAACAGAGTGGGGTATGTTTGTTGAGATTGCTGAGACTAAGGTTGAGGGACTTGTTGCCCTTAGAGACATTAAAGAGGATTATCTTCAGTACAATGAAGAGTCAATGTCGCTTTACGGAAAGAGATCAGGAAAAAAATTCATTCTGGGTGATTCAGTTAAGATCAAGGTAGAAAAAGCAAACCTTGAACAAAAACAATTAGATTTCTCACTCGTTTGGGAGGATCCTGTTGATGAGAATAAACCAAAAAAGAGAGGCTCAAGAAAACCTACTCAACGGTAACTGATTTTGCAAGATTTCTAGGCTGATCAACATCTCTTCCCTTTGTGACTGCTATGTGGTATGCAAGCAGCTGCAGAGGGATTACTGTTAATAGCGGGTCCAGAGCCTCATGTGTCTCAGGTACCTCTATACAATAGTCAGCCATCTTGCTTACAACATCATCACCCTCGGTCACAACAGCTATTATCCTGCCTTTGCGGGCTTTTATCTCCTGGATATTACTTACAACCTTTTCGTAAAGGTTGTTTTTAGTTGCAATAACAACCACAGGCATCTCAGAGTCAATAAGCGCAATAGGGCCGTGCTTCATTTCAGCAGCGGGATAACCCTCGGCATGTATATAAGAGATCTCCTTGAGTTTTAGAGCCCCTTCAAGAGCAGCAGGGTAGCAGAACCCCCTTCCCAGATATATAAAGTTTTTTGCATAGGTAAAGATTCTGGAAAACTTCTTTATTCGCTCACTCTTCTCTAAGATTCTCTCGATCTTATCCGGGATTAATCTAAGTTCTGCCACAAAATTTTCAAGACCCTCCTGGGTAATTGTTCCCTTAACCTTAGCTATATTAAGAGCAAGTATTGCCAGAACGGTTACCTGACCAGTGAATGCCTTTGTTGAGGCCACTCCTATTTCAGGCCCCACATGAATATAGGAGCCCGAATGTGTGTTTCTGGGTATTGAAGAGCCCACTGCATTGCATATTCCGTATATGAATGCTCCCTGAGACCTGGATATCTCTACTGCGGCAAGAGTGTCTGCGGTCTCACCTGACTGGGAGATTGCTATAACAATATCGTCTTTGTATATAATTGGGTTCCTGTAGCGAAACTCAGATGCATATTCAACCTCAACCGGTATTCTGCAAAGATTCTCAATAAGATGTTCACCAATCAGTCCTGCATGCCAAGAGGTTCCACAGGCAACAATTATTATTCTCCTTGCATTTATAAACTTCTCCCGGTTGTCAATAACACCAGATAGTGCAACATTATTCTCCTCTACATTAATTCTTCCCTTCATGCAATCTCTAAGAGTCCTTGGCTGTTCAAATATCTCCTTGAGCATAAAATGGTCAAACTCCCCCTTTTCAAGCTGACTGATTGTGAGCTCAAGGTGTTGAATAACATGGCTCTTTTCTGCATTCATCAAATCAACTACCTTCAACTCTTTGCCTCTTTCCATCAGGGCAATTTCATTATCATTAAGATAGACGACATCTTTTGTATACTCAACAATAGGAGTTGCATCAGAAGCGAGGAAAAATTCATTCTCTCCGATTCCTATAACAAGGGGACTGCTCTTTCTTGCCGCAATAATTGTATCAGCGTTATTTTTTTCAATAACGGCAATTGCAAAAGCACCTATTAGTTGTTGTAAAGCTAACTGAACAGCCCTGAAAAGCGTCGTTTTCTCCTCTCTTCTTATAAAATCAATAAGGTGAACAATAACCTCAGTATCTGTATTAGTCCTGAATACCATGCCCTTTTGAATAAGAGTCTCCTTGAGAACGGCATAGTTTTCAATAATCCCATTGTGAATAAGAGCAATACTCTCATCCATTGAGAAATGGGGGTGCGCGTTGGTCTGGTTTGGCTCTCCGTGGGTGGCCCACCTTGTATGAGCAATTCCAATGTTTCCTGAAATGTCTTTCTGTAGTGAAAAATCTTCCAGCTCTTTAACCTTTCCCTTGGCTTTGTATATGTTCAGATTACCGTTACTTCCCAATAAAGCAACACCGGCACTGTCATATCCTCTGTATTCAAGTCTGTGGAGCCCTTTAATAAGAATCGGATACGCCTCTCGCGGTCCGATATAACCTACTATACCACACATAAACTAAAGTATTATTGTTCTCAGATTAGGGGGCGATTATTTTGCCGGAGTAAGCTCAACAGTGAAGTGCCTCATAATTGGAAGCTCCTTCTTGATTGCATAACCTCTGGTTATACTCTCTCTTCTGTCAAAAACATTCTTGAGGGCAGCGGCAATATAGTCCATATGGTTATTTGTATATACCCTTCTCGGTATGGCCAGACGGAGTAATTCAAGCTCAGGATATCTGTTCTCTCTAGTGTCAGGATCTCTGTCTGCAAGCAGCGCCCCTATCTCCACACCTCTGATACCGGCCTCCAGATAAAGCTCTATACCAAGCGTTTGAGCAATATACTCTTCTTTAGGAACGCGGGTAAGGACCTTTTTAGCATCAACAAAAATTGCATGACCGCCTGCAGGTCTCTGATACGGGATTCCATATTCATCAAGCTTCTTACCAAGATACTCAATCTGCTTAATACGAGTCTCAAGATATTCAAAATCCGTCCCCTCTTTTAGGCCCTGAGCCAGAGCATTCATATCCCTTCCGGACATTCCACCGTAAGTAATAAATCCTTCATACAAGATCGTAAACATCTGGCAAGCCCTCCAATCCTCTTCGTGCCTGAATGCAACAAAACCTCCCATATTAACAATAGCATCCTTCTTAGAAGACATAGTCATGAAGTCTGCGTAACTGAACATCTCATTGCAGATCTCAACAATGGTTCTATTTTCGTAACCCTTCTCACGGGTTTTAATAAAGTATGCATTCTCAGCAAAACGGGCTGAATCAAAAAGAAGTTTTACACCATATTTCTTAGCCAGAGCAGCTGTTCCTTTTATGTTCTCCATAGACACCGGCTGGCCGCCTGCTGTATTATTTGTGATTGTAAGAACAATACAAGGAATCTTCTCTTTAGGATATTTCTTAAGCACATCCTCCAGCTTACCAAGATCCATGTTGCCTTTGAACGGGAGCTCCAGAGTAGTGTTTTTTGCCTCATCAATTGTACAATCAATTGCGTGAGCTTTCCTGAACTCAATATGTCCCTTTGTAGTGTCAAAATGGGAGTTACCAGGAAGGATATCATCTGCCTTTACAATTGAAGAGAAAAGCACGTTTTCAGCAGCCCTTCCCTGATGGGTAGGCAGGAAGTAGGGAAACCCAGTAATATTGCTTATACTCTCCTTTAAATTGAAATATGAACGTGCACCTGCATAGCTCTCATCTCCCTCCATAATTGCCGACCACTGTTTGTCGCTCATTGCACCCGTTCCTGAGTCTGTAAGCAAATCTATGAACACGTAGTCACTTTTAAGATTAAAAAGATTGTAGTTTGCATCTCTCATCCAGCTCTCTCTCTCCGCTCTTGTACTTTTTCTGATGGTCTCAACCATCTTTATCTTGTAGGATTCTGCAAATGGAAGTTCCATAATGGCCTTTTTGATTATAATTGTTAATTGATTTGTACAAAGTTTGTAATAAATTGGTGTAAAACCAAATAAAATATTAACAAAAAATAAGCCGGCAGGGGTCTCCTGCCGGCTTATACATATTTGCATAAAAGTACTATTTTTTCAGCTCTTTCGCCTTTGCCTCTCTTTTGCTTACGATATCGTAAACAACAGGAGCAGCAATAAAGATTGAAGAGTAAGTACCTATTAAAATACCAATGATTAGTGCCACTGAAAAACCTCTTATCACCTCGCCTCCAAATATTGCAATTGCAAGCATTACAACCAGAGTTGTTCCTGCTGTATTCAAAGTCCTCGCAAGAGTACTGTTCAAGGCCTCATTAATATTAGTCTTAAGATCTCTCTTAGGATATAGAGCTCTGTATTCACGGATTCTGTCAAAAATAATCACAGTATCGTTAATAGAGTAACCAATGATTGTAAGAATCGCTGCTATAAAGGTCTGGTCTACATCAAGGCTGAAAGGCAGAATTCCTGTGAATATTGCGAAGAAGCTCATAGTGAAGATAGCGTCGTGAGCAAGTGCAACAACACCACCCGAACCCCAGCTCCAGTTTCTGAACCTTGCTGCAATATAAAGGAAGATTGCAATTAGAGCGAAGGCAATTGCAATCATTGCATCTCTCTTAATATCATCCGCAATGGTAGGACCCACCTTCTCAGACTGAATAATACCGTTAGGATTGTCTGTAGTAGATGTAAACTCTTCGTAGGTTATTCCATCTGCATAAAGAACATTTAATGCATTATATAGCTTTCCGTCAACAAGTTTATCTGTTTCTGAATCATCATTATCAATCATAAATTTGGTAGTAATCTTCATCTGATTTGCACCACCAAATTGCTTAACCTCAATACCCTCCTGGAATTCAGCAAGAACAGCTGCTCTCACATCTTCAGTAGAGATCTCTTTATCAAACCTCACAACATAGGTACGACCACCGGTAAAGTCAACACCGTAGCTGAACCCTTTAACTACAATGAATCCCCCACCAATAATCATCGCTGATACAGAGAAAATATATGCATATTTTCTTATTGAAACAAAGTCAACTTTTGTATTCTGTAGTAAGTTCCTTGTGTATTTGTTATCAAAAGTAATATTCTTCTTCCTCTTAAGTCTCCAGTCAAAAACAAGCCTGGTGACAAAGATAGAGGTGATAAGAGAGGTTATGATACCAATAACGAGTGTTGTTGCAAAACCCTGTACCGGACCTGAACCAAATACCGCAAGTACAACACCTGTGATGATTGTTGTAAGGTTACCGTCAATAATCGCAGAGTATGCATTTTTGTATCCGTCAGTTATTGCAAGGCCCAGACCCTTTCCTGCCCTCAGCTCCTCCTTAATACGCTCGTAGATAATAACGTTTGCATCCACTGCCATACCCAGGGTAAGAACTATACCGGCAATACCAGGAAGTGTAAGAACAGCTCCAAAAGAGGTAAGTGCTCCAAACAGGAACAGTACGTTTG
>CAZPRX010000013.1:8700-13570 GCA_964588835.1 uncultured Muribaculaceae bacterium | reverse complement strand
TCTCTATCTGGGGTTTGATTTACACATACAGGAGACAAAATATTTTGTGGAATACTATTCTTCTGAGTTTTACAATGATAGTTATTGGCTATTCGGCCTTTGCCATGGTAATTATAAGGTCTTCAGCAAATACACCTACTAACGAGAATCAGCCGGACAATCCATTCTCACTTGTAAGATATCTGGCAAGAGAACAGTACGGAAAAAATCCACTTATTTATGGAGAAAGTTTTAACTCTCCTTATGATGTCAAAACATCAAAATATTATGCTAAAGTAGGAGACCGTTACAAAAAAGTTGACGGACCACTTGAAGCAGAATACAAACCTGGAAGCAAAATGCTTTTTCCAAGAATGTGGAGCCCTTCGCCTGATCACATTAAGTTTTATGAAAATTATACCGAGGGAAGGGGTAAAATTGTTCCCGGAACTGAAGCGAAATTACCGCTATTCAAAGACAACCTTGCCTATTTCTTTGATTACCAGATAAACTATATGTATATAAGGTATTTTATGTGGAATTTTGCGGGTAGGCAAAATGACCTTCACGGAACTGTTCCCGGCGATCCGCTAAGAGGTAACTGGGCTTCAGGAATTAAGTTTCTGGATAAGGCAAGAATCGGAGATCAGAGTAACGGACCGGACTATATTGTAAACAGCAAGGCTAAGAACCACTATTACATGCTTCCGCTTCTGCTTGGATTTATAGGGCTGTTTTATCAACTTGCAAAAGACAAGCAAAACTGGTGGGTTACTATGCTCCTCTTTCTTCTTACCGGAATTGCAATTGTTCTGTATCTGAATCAGCCTCCTTATCAGGCAAGGGAGAGAGACTATGCATACGCAGGCTCTTTTTATGCCTTCTCCATATGGATAGGACTGGCAGTAATGGCTATCAATGATTTTGTCAAGAGGTGGGTTCCGGAAAAGGTATCTGCGATTGCGGTTTCTGTTGCCTGCCTTATTGTTCCTGTTCAGATGGCCTCAGAAAACTGGGATGACCACGACAGGAGTAACAGATACACCGCAAGGGATATTGCGTACAACTATCTGAACAGCACAGAGAAAAATGCTATTCTTGTTACTCACGGAGACAATGATACATTCCCGTTATGGTATATTCAAGAGGTTGAGGGAGTGAGAACAGATGTGAGGGTGGTAAATACCTCTCTTTTGGGAACCGACTGGTACATCGATCAGATGCAATACAAAACTTATGAATCAGATCCGTTGCCATTTACTATCCCTAAGCATGAATACATTTACGGGACTAACGATGTAGTGCACATTGTTGACAGGCTGAACAGACAGGTGCCACTTAAGATAGTTATTGATTTAATCTCCAAGCCAGAGGCGAAAATTTCAGCTGAAGGGGGTAAACAATACAGCATCTTTGCCTCAAGAAAACTTACAATCCCTGTAAATAAAGAGGCAGCAATAGCAAACGGAATAGTAACAGCAGCAGACTCATCAGTTATACTTGATACAATTGAACTGAATATTTCAGAGAACAAAAATGTTATAACAAAAACAGAGCTCATGATTCTCGATCTTCTGGCAAACTATAAATGGGATAGGCCTATCTACTTTGTTGCCATGGGTGGAGATCTTGAAATAGGCATAAGAGACTATCTGGAGTGGACTGGATTTGCATATAAATTTGTGCCTGTTAAGACTCAAACAACTCTGGTTGTACCGGGCAGGGTGCCTGCAGAAAAAATGTATGACAAAGTAATGAATGTGTACAGATGGGGAAATATGAACGACCCGTCAGTAAACATTGACTACCAGAATCTCTTGACATTTAATGCAGTTATGTCTGTTAGAAATATTCATACTCAGACTGCCAGGGCTCTTTTTAATGAGGGTAAGACAGAAAAGGCTGTTCAGGTACTAGATAGAATGCAGGAGGTTGTAACTCACGAGCAGTTCCCAATATCTTGCTCACTTCTATCTTCACTTAACGAACAGTCAATAATGGATGCTATAGATATCTATATGCTTTCTGATGAGAAGGAGAAGGCTTTGAAGCTTGCAAATCTTTTTGAAGAGGAGAGTTATAAGGCTATAAATTTCTTTGGGCAGCGACTTGGCGGATATTATATTTCTAAGACAGACGTTGAGAGAAATATCTCTTATCTGATGTATATGGCAGATACTCTCAGGAATAGAGGAGAGATTGAAAGAGCTGACTCTATTGAAAAGAATTTGCAAGATTTAATAGGTAAAATACAAATACTCTAAAGCGGTTTAGCCTAAAAGCAGGTTGCAGCCTCTTATTTCTGAATTTTGAATGCGGCCGGGAATTCTCCAGAGATTTCCGGCCTCTTTTATTCCGATGTCTTCAGTTTCAATAAATGAGCAGGAGTTAATATTAGCAAGGTCAATAATATTTAAGCCACCCCTGTCTCCATTTTTTAAAATCTTGAGTGGATTAGTAAAATCCCTCAATAGAAATTTCATCCAGTGTGGGGTCCTGAATAGACCATTTCCATCTGAATATGCTTGTGAGAGTAGTTCAGCCATTCCATATTCTGAGTGAACACGAGCTACTCCAAACGAATTTTTAATGGCAGCATGTATCTCCTCTCTGCTTAACTCCTCACCTCTGCCCTTCATGCCTCCTGTCTCCATTACAATTAGTTCTGGAAATTCAATTTTGTGACTCTTTGCAAAATCTACCAATGCAAAACTTACCCCTAACAGAATGGTTTTCCTGTCTGAAAACCTCAGTTTTTCAAGAGTATAAGCTAGTTTATTGTGGTCATAAAGATAAAACCCACTACTCTCGCTTTTGCTCTCTTTTATCAGATGTTCTGCCATATAAACAAGAGATGACCCCTCTCTTTCCAGATAAGAGGGGAGCAGTGCCAGAATGTTGAATTTTTCAGGAGAATCATAAAACATCCTGAATGCTCTTGTGAAGCTTAGTTTGTATAAAGAAAGATCTGCAACCGGGTGGTTCGAAGGGGTCATGCCTGAAGTAGCACTACTTGTAAAAACTTTCTGAGGTGTCTCTTTGTGCGAGTAGATAGTATTGTTCTTAAATAGTTTGACAGGTAAAAAAGGTATCTCGTCAATACTCATAATCCTGTTAGTGTCAACCCCCAGAAGCTCCATGTATTTTGCATACGGAGCACACTTTATTGCCTGATAGCGGAATATCTCCATAGCCAAACCAGAGAAGACCTCTTCCCAATCCGGTTCCGGCAGGGAGTTTATAAATCTCTCAACTTCTGATTGCAAGGCTGTTTTGTGAAGAGTCATCAATTTAAATACTCAAGTAATTCGTCTGCAAATTTTCGTCCATTACTTAATCTGGGCACCTTGTTCTGTCCTCCCAATTTTCCTTTGTCTCTGAGCCAGGTGTAAAAAGTGCCTTCCGGTAAAGAGACGAGAGATAATCTTACCATTGTTACGCTGTTGGCTCTTTTTGCCTCGTAGTCCGAGTTTACTTTGCAAACCTCCAAGTCCAGGACATCTGCAAAATTCTCAAGATTCGCCGGAGCGACCTTGAATTCTATGAGCCACTGGTGAGAACCCTTGCTGCCCCCCTCCATGAAGAGTGGTGCAACAGTATAATTTTCAACAGAACAGTTACATTTTTCGCACGCCTCAGCAAGTGCCTTCTCGGCGTTACTAATCATCAGCTCCTCTCCAAAAGCATTAATAAAGAGCTGAGTCCTTCCGGTTATAGTTATTTTATGCGGATAGAGAGATGTAAACATAACAGAGTCCCCTATAAGATACCTCCATAAGCCACCGTTTGTTGTTATAACCATAGCGTAGTTAACACCTGTCTTTACACTCTCCACGGTCTCAAAGGATGTATACCTGCCTGAAATGGCATCTTCATACCTCTCTATGGGGATAAACTCATAAAATATACCACCATTGGTCATTAGCAGCATTGAGTTTTCCTGCGGATTGTCCTGGAAAGCAAAATATCCCTCAGAGGCGTTGTAATTCTCCATGTACCTCATATTGTCATGAGGAATTATCCGTCTATACTCTTTTCTGTAGGGATCAAAACTAATACCACCATGCATGAAGAGTTCAAGGTTTGGCCAAACCTCTCTAAGGTCCTTTTTCCCGTTAAAATCAAGAATCGCATTAAGTAAGATAAGATTCCACGAAGGTACACCTGATAAACTTGTTACACTTTGGCTTGAAGCAACCTTGCAAATCTCCTCAACCTTTTTTTCAAAATCGCTGATAAGGGCTATTTCAGTTGGAGGAGTCCTGCGGAACTCGGCAAGCATGGGCGAATTTTTTAGCAAAATGGCGGAAAGATCTCCGTACTGCGTTCTGCCGTTTCCCTCTTCATCAATCTTTGCACTCCCTCCCAGTGTTAACGCCATGCCTTCCAGAAGTTTTGAATCCGGATTATTGTCCATATAAGTTGAGAGCATGTTCTGCATTCCGTCATAATGGCAAAGGTTCAGGGAGTCATCAGTTACCGGTATGAATTTACTTTTTGAACTGCTTGTTCCGCTTGATTTAGCAAACCATTTTGTTCTGCCCGGCCAGAGGATACTCTCTTCACCTGCTCTTGCCCTAAAGATCCAGCTCTCAAGTTTATCGTAATCCCTCACAGGAACAGACTTTTGAAATTCCTGCAGTGTCATATCCTTGTGAATGCTGTGATGGGCTCCAAAAATGGTCTCTTCACCATTTTTCACCAGGTTTTCAAAGGTGCTCCTTTGAAAACTTACAGGATCTTTGCGATTAAGATCCAACAGCTTTATTCTTTTAGATGAATATAAACGATATATCTTTGATACTATGGGCATTCTTCAATTATTAATATGCCGCGAAGTTAATCATTATTCAAAGACCTCGCGCAGAATATCGAGCGAGTGAATATTAAT
>CAZPRX010000013.1:0-8690 GCA_964588835.1 uncultured Muribaculaceae bacterium | reverse complement strand
TCCTAAATGGTAGGATAAATAAGTAGTCATCTCTGTAACAAAATGGCTCCTTTTGCTACCGGAAATTTTTAGAGAGTGAATGCTCTCCTCTCTTTTTTCAAGTATAGTGGCAAGCATTTCAGAATCCTCTTTACTGAAGCATCTTGAGCCGCCCTGTGGCGTTTTGGTAAATGATGCCGAGACAATATCAAAAAGAGCTCCGGATGTGTAGTTCTTTTCTGGAGAGTATCCCGCCTCTCTGGCAAATTCTACAAGAAACCAGAGATGGAAATTGGCAAAATCCTCAGTAAGCTCCTCCAGAAGTAGTATTGATTTTACAAGAAAGCTGAAGAATACCGGACTCGGACCATACTCGTGTATAGTTCTGAAGATAAGTTCGCTTATATAAATAGCAAGCGAACTCTTGCTTACGCTTTCTCGAATACCTGGAAGTGAGTGCAGGGCTCTGAAGTTTTTAATAAACCTGAGCTCTCCCCGTGAATTCTCAGTCAGCTCAGCTTCAATAATGGAAAGTGGGTGGAGTAGTGATATTGCTCCTCCTTTTCCCGATTTTTTCATTATAAAACCACACCTGCCATTGTCTGAAGAGTAACCGTGAATAATTACGGATGATTCTCCATATTTTGTTTTGTGGAGGACAATTATGGTGGTTAGTGAGCTCATCTTGAGCTATAAGAATGAAGGAATTCGGATAGTTTTCTCATTGCTTTTCCGCGATGTGATATAATATTTTTCTCTTCAGGCGAGAGTTCGGCAAGAGTTTTGTCATATCCCTCCGGGATGAAGACGGGGTCGTAACCAAAGCCTCCCTTCCCATATGGAAATTTTGCAATCCGCCCCTCTACACTCCCTTCAAAAATATAGATATCTTTAGAGGCGAGTATAAGGGTGACAATTGTAATAAAACGAGCTTTACGATTGTCAACACCATTGAGTTCTTTTAACAATAGTGCTGTATTCTTGGCAGGGTCTGCTTCTGGACCGGCATACCTTGCCGAATAAACACCCGGTCTGCCTCCGAGTGAGTCAACTAAGAGGCCTGTGTCATCGGCAATACAGGGGAGACCAAAGCGCTCCCAGAGGAAAGAGGCCTTCATGTGTGAATTTTCCTGCAATGTCTCTGCTGTCTCTGGTATGTCGCCAGTAAAGCCGAGAGATGCAGGAGTTGTGAGGATAAAACCGGGGCCAAGAATTTCCCGGGCTTCTTGAAGCTTATGTTTGTTTGCGGTTGCAAAAAGTAGTTCCATAATTGAAAATGAATGTTGCACCAAAGATACTAAAACTTTAAATTTGTGTTTGAGTAACAGTTTTTACCATATGAAGAGAATAATGAAACCGGCGGTTTTTGTAATCGCTTTTTTGCTTACAGTTGCCTCCTATGGCCAGTCAAAGGAGTTTAAGACAGGGAAGAGTCTGGACATACAGTTTTCCGTTTTGAGGGAGCTCTCTCTCTTCTACGTTGACAGTGTAGAGATGGACAAACTAGTAAGAAGGGGGATGGAGGCGATGCTTGAATCTCTTGATCCGTATACTGTCTATATACCTGAGGAGAATGAAGAGGATCTTGAGATGATGACTACTGGATCATACGGAGGGATAGGGTCATTTATTACAAAGAAAGAGCACGGTATTGAGCTTTCAGAAGTCCATGAGAATACTCCGGCTCACAGGGCTGGTCTTGTAGCCGGTGATTTGCTTATAAAGGTAGATACTGCCCAGACAAAATATCTTACTCTTGAGCAGTGCTCTGCCCGTATGAGAGGAGTTCCGGGAACCACAGTCAAGTTTCTCGTAAAAAGACTTAGAAGTGGTGTTGAAGAGGAGATCTCTGTTACCAGGGAGAGAATTCATGTACCAGATGTTCCTTATTACGGAATGATTAGTGACACTGTTGGTTATATAAGAATAACAGGTTTCACGGTAGATGGATGGAAAGATGTAAAGAGTGCTCTGCTTGAGCTGAAAAGAGATCGAAAGTTGAAAAGACTTGTACTGGATTTGAGAGGAAATGGAGGTGGTCTTCTGGATGAGGCGGTGAACATTGTATCACTGTTTGTACCATCAGGGACAAAGGTTGTATCTGCAATTGGCCGATTCAAGCAAACAGATGCCGTTTACTTTACAAAAGAGGAGCCAGTTGACCTTAAGCTACCACTTATTGTTATGGTAAATTCGGGGTCGGCATCTTCATCAGAGATTGTTGCAGGAGCTCTTCAGGATCTTGACAGGGCAACGATTGCGGGTACAAGAACTTTTGGCAAGGGGCTTGTGCAGTCAATAAGAGATGTAGGATACAATACAAAGCTTAAGATTACTACAGCAAAATATTACACCCCAAGCGGAAGATGCGTCCAGGCTATTGATTACAGTAATAGAAATGAAGATGGCAGCGTGGGTTTTGTTCCGGATTCATTAATAAAACCCTTTAAAACACGTCTTGGCAGGACTGTTTATGATGGTGGTGGGATTGTCCCAGATGTCAAGGTTAGCCCAAGGGTGTATAGCAGATTGGCAGTTTCTCTCATCTACGGAGATATTATGAGAGAGTATTCGGTTTTATACTTTAAGAATAATCAATCAATCCCGGCGGCTAAAGATTTTTCCCTGACTGATAAAGAGTTTGAAGAGTTTATTGATTTTGCTGAAGGTAAGGAGTTTGATCACAGAACAGGTTCAGAAGTTGAGTTTGACAAACTAGTTGAGACTGCAAAGAGAGAGGGGTTTTATGATGACATGGGAGAGGATTTGAAGAAAATCGAAGCGAGTGTAAAACCAGGAAAGAGGGGAGCCCTTCTGAAAAACAAGGAGGAGATAAAGAGCCTTCTGGAGGAGGAGATTTGTGCGAGATACTACTTTCAGAGAGGTAGGTTTGAAAAGATGGCTTTGAGTGATGAGCAGCTTAGTAAGGCGGTCTCATCAGAACTAATAAAAACTGAGTGAAAGAGCTGGCGGATTTGATATTGCCAAGGATTTGTCCTGTGTGCGGAGAGGTTTTGAGTGGTGTTGAAAAGGAAATGTGCCTTGATTGTCTCTCATCACTTCCGTTTACACACTACTGGAGTTATAAGGACAACCCTGCTGAGGAGCTTTTCTGGGGGAAGGTCTATTTTGAAAGAGCAGCATCTCTTTTCTTTTATGGTGACAATAGCCCTTATGGACATCTTATCCATAAATTAAAGTACAGCGGAAGAGCTGATATAGGAGTTTTTCTGGGTAAAATGCTGGGCAGGAGGCTTAGAGAGAGTTGCCTCTATTCAGATGTAGATGCAGTTATTGCCGTTCCGGTCCATCCCCTTAAATACTGGATGAGAGGTTACAATCAGGCCGGAATTATAGCCGGAGCTGTTGCAGGGGAACTTGGTGTTAAAGTTATTCGTGGAGTTTTAACAAAGAGAGCGTTTGCAAAATCACAAACAACAATGGACCCTGAACACAGATGGAATAATGCTGTAGCATCTTTTAGCATAAGAAAAGGATCAAAAGTAGAGGGAAAGCACATACTGCTTATAGATGATGTCCTCACAACAGGAGCCACGCTTGAGGCTTGCGGATCCCTTCTTTTATCTGTGGGTGGATGCAGAGTGAGCGTTGCCACTCTCGCATTTGTGGAATAATATTTTTAAGTTTGTAGCACATTTATGCTGGATTTCATTAAAATAGGTTTTATAGACATACTGGATATTTTTCTGGTGGGGCTTCTTATTTATCAGGCTTATAAGCTTATAAAAGGGACTGCTGCCATGAATATATTTACGGGAGTATTAGTCTTCTATTTCATCTGGATTGTTGTTAAGGCACTCCATATGGACCTTTTGAGTGCTATAATGGGCCAGATAATAGGAGTGGGAGGAATTGCCCTGGTTATTCTGTTTCAGCAGGAAATTCGGCGTTTTCTTCTTAGAATTGGAACCCGGTACATTGACTCCAGGCAACAGATGAGAATCATCAGGGCATTTATGGGTAAACATAAGAGAGAAATTTCACTAGAGACTCTTGACGAAATTACTCTTGCCTGTAAAAGGATGGCTGAGACAAAGACAGGTGCGCTTATTGTTCTTGCACACAATTCCGCACTGGAATTTGTTTCTGAAACGGGTGACAGGATAGATGCAACTGTTAACAGAAGACTAATTGAAACAATATTTTTCAAGAATACACCACTTCACGATGGTGCTATGCTTATAGCCGGGGAGAAGATAATTGCTGCAAGATGTACGCTCCCCATTACAGAGAACCCTGGCATACCTCCTCATTACGGTATGAGACACCGTGCCGCACTTGGTGTTTCTGAGCAAAGTGATGCCAGCGTAATTGTAGTCTCAGAGCAAAGAGGTGAGATATCATTCGTAAATAATGGTGAAATAAGAACCATCAGTAGTATTAATGAGTTGAGACTGGCTATTGAAAACGCATACAAGTAACCCATGAACAACCTCTCAAGACTCGAGCAGAAACTTGGATTTGACAAGATAAGAGGAATGGTGGAGAATGGATGCTCTACCAATGCGGCTAAAAGAATGGCTGCAGAGTTTTCTTTTGTGACAGATTATGTATTAATCAAAGAAGCACTTGAGCAGACTGACGAAATGAGAACTATTCAGATGCTTGAATCCTCTTTTCCTAATGATGGTTACGTTGATACAGCAGATTTTCTCAAACAGCTGGAGACAGATCACTACTATCTTGATACTCACTCACTATTTAGGCTTAGGCAATCGCTTGAGGCAACCGGGGCAATCACAAGATTCTTTAAAAATACAAAAGAGGATAAGTACCCTTCTCTCAAGAAACTGGCGTCGCCGGTTGTTGTATTTCCTGAGGTTTCAAGACGAATAGATACAATTATTGACAAATATGGAGAGATCAGAGACGGTGCCAGTCCAGGACTCCAAGCAGTAAGGTCGTCAATCAGAGAGAAAGAGAGTCTCATATCAAAAAGGGTTACAGCCATATTAAAAAGAGCTCAGGCCGATGGTTTGGCCGACGAGGAGGCCTCTGTTTCTGTACGTGACGGCAGGATGCTTATTCCTGTTTCTGCCGCAAACAAGAGAAAAATCCCCGGTTTTGTGGTGGATGAATCGGCATCGGGAAAGAAAGTGTTTATTGAGCCGATGGAGATAGTGGAGCTTAACAACATTGTTAAGGAGCTCCATTTTGCAGAGCAGCGGGAGATTCTTAAGATTTTGGTAGAATTCTCTGATTTTTTAAGGCCATACGTACAAGAGTTGATAATATCAGCACTCTTTTTGGCTGAAATCGATTTCATCAGAGCAAAGGCAAGGGTTGCTATGTCAATGGAGGCAGGAAAACCCATAATAGCACAGGATAGACTAATAAGAATTGTAAGGGGCAGGCACCCGCTTCTTGAAAAAGCCCTGGCAAGAGAGAGAAAGGAGATTGTTCCGTTGAATCTGGAGCTGAGTGGTGATAAACGGATTCTTCTGATTTCAGGACCTAATGCAGGTGGAAAATCGGTCTGCCTAAAGACAGTAGGAATTCTTCAATATATGCTTCAGACAGGGATGCTGGTTCCGGCATCTGAAATATCTGAATTTCCTCTGTTTTCCAGAATTTTTATAGATATTGGAGATGAGCAGTCAATTGAAAATGACCTAAGTACATATAGTTCTCACCTTACAAATATGAGAGAGGTTCTGCTTAACGCAGACGATAAATCACTTGTATTGGTAGATGAATTTGGTGCAGGTACAGAACCTACTGCTGGTGGAGCAATAGCCGAATCCATCCTTAAGGAGCTCGAGGAGAGGGGATGTTTTGGGGTTATTACAACACACTACAGTAATCTTAAGTTTTACGCCGGTACCAGCAGGGGTGTTATTAACGGAGGAATGCAGTTTGATGTACAGAATATCAAACCACTATTCAAACTGGAGACCGGTGTACCCGGCAGCTCATTTGCATTTGAGCTGGCAAGAAAAATCGGCCTTCCTCAGGAGATTGTTAAGTACGCAGAGGAGCGGGCAGGAGGTGAATTTGTTGACCTGGAGAAAAATCTCAAGAAAATTGCAAGAAACCGCAGGATGCTTGATGAAAAGCTGGCGAGAATAAAGAGTACAGACAAGACACTTGAAAATATTACAGACAGGTATCAGAAAGAGCTGTCGGATATTCAGGCTATGCGGAAAAGCATAATTGCCGAGGCAAAGGAGGAGGCAGCGAGGTTGTTGTCTGAAACAAATAAAAAGATTGAGTCAACAATAAAGGAGATTAAGGAGAGTCAGGCAGAGAAGGAGAAGACGAGAGAGATTCGTAAAGAGCTTGAGCAGTTCGCGAAGAGCACAATTCTTGAAGTTGAGAGTGAGAGCAACGAGAAAATTGAGCGCAAAATGGAGCAGCTCCGCAAGAGAAAGGAGAGACGTGAGGAGCGCAAAAGCGACAGAGGCAGGGATGTAAATCAGGCAAATACAAAGTCTGAACTTAATATCAAAAAAGCTCAGGCACTTCTGCTTGATAGTAAAATAGTTGCCGGAGATAAAGTAAAAATCAAGGGTGGGGACCTTACTGGCGAAGTTATAAGAGTTGACGGAAAAGACGTAAGCATTGCCATTGGTAACATAATCAGCAAGATGTCATTAAACAAAATTGAAAAAATCTCATCTAAGGAGTTTAAAGAGGTCTCTCGTCCTGTCCGAACAATAAACGCAACCTCATCATCCATATCAGAGAGGAGATTAAACTTTAAGCCCTCAATTGATGTTAGGGGAGAGAGAGCCGACGAAGCCCTTGAGAGTGTCAGCAGATTTGTTGATGATGCCATAATGGTGGGAATAGGTGAAGTAAAGATTCTTCATGGGAAGGGTAATGGTATCCTTAAAGAGGAGATAAGAAAATATCTTAAGACCGTGCCTGGGGTGGTTTCCGCTAAGGATGAGTTACTTGAGATGGGAGGATCGGGGATAACAGTAGTCATCCTTGATTAAATTTGAGTTATAAATATTAGATATACTGCTATATGAAGAGAAAGTTTTTTACACTTGGAATTTTTGCTGCTGCCACCTTTACAATCTTACAGGGTTGTTCTGATTACAAAGAAGATATAAAGGTTAAAACATCAGAGTTTTTAAGTGCTTATTTTGCAGGAGATTATGAGAAGGCTGTAACTTTTTGCACCGATTCTCTCGGAAGTGAGGTTACAAAAATTCTAAGTGGTTTTGAATCACTGGACCCATCAACCAGAGAGATGGTTAAAAAACAGGTCTCCTCTCTTACAACCCAGATTACATCAGTTGAAAAGAGCGATAATAAAGACACTATTAAGGTAAACTACAAAGTACTGCGTCCTCACACTACTGAAGGAGCTGATAAAACATTGTCGTTCATAAAGCAGGAGAAGGAGTGGAAGGTTGCCAGACTTGGAAATAACTTATAAATAACACATTGAAACTGTTTGACACCCATATTCACTCTCAGTTTTCTCCCGATGGCCGGATGACTATGCGAGATGCAGTAAATGCTGCGAACAAGCTGGGCTTGGGCGGGATATCATTTACTGACCATTTTGACGTTGATGCCCCGGGTGACAACAGCCACTTTTCATTCGATCCATTTCAACAACAAATCCAGATAGACAAACTAAAGTCTGAGACAGATCTTTTCATAGGTAAAGGGATAGAACTTGGTTTGCAGCCTAGTGCGCTTAAAAGCGCAGAAAGGGCTGTCTCTTTGTTTAAATTTGACGTAATTATTGCCTCAGTCCATTTTGTGGATGGGATAGACCCGTATCATGATAAATATTACGATCTGAGAAACGAAAAAGAGGCATATGGAAGATATCTGGAGTCAATTTACGAGTGTATAACAGGATATAGCGACTTTGATATATTAGGCCATTTTGACTACATCACCAGGTACTCTCCATATCTAAATAAGTCTCTTACAATGGCTGAGTATGGTGATTATCTTGACCCAATTCTCAGAAGTCTGGCTCAAAATGGAAAGGCGCTGGAGATAAACACAAATACTTACAGAAAAAGAGGTGGTCCTGCACCAGTTCTAGACTTGGCTGTAATTAGACATTTTCGTCAGGTAGGCGGAGAGTATATGACTCTGGGTTCTGATGCACACGATAAAGCGAGAGTAGGAGACGGCCTGATTTCCTCTGTTGCAGATCTTGTGGCTGCAGACTTTCAATATGTTACCTATTTCTCTGAAAGAAAGGCTGTGAAAGTTAAGATTACTTAATCCCCTTCCTCTTTTTATAATCCCTGTATCTGCCGGATAATTTTAAATATTTGAGAAACTGGTCATTATCAAGTATCTTCTCAAAAGCCTCCTCAGTTTTAAGTCCCCACTTCTTTTGGGCATTCATATAGCTGTCTCTTGACTGTATTCCGGCCTTTTGCATCTCCTCAATCTCTTTTGTAAGGCCTGCAAAATTAAACTGAAGCACAGAGTCAACAAAGAACACCTGATGATCTGCAAGGCCGAGGTCTTTCTGCAGTCTGTCAGCTTGTTCGGTAGCCATCTGTTCAGGAGATTTTTCAGGTTCTTGTCCGTAAAAAACCTTGGGTGTAAAACTCAGTGCGAGTGTAATTAATAACAGTGATATGGTTTGGATGCTCTTCATTTTGGCAAAAAAATAATATTATCTTTGTAAGAAGTGGAGATGTAAATATAACACAATCATTTATAAATATGAAGAAAACAATCTTATCTGTACTTACTCTTGC
>CAZPRX010000012.1:0-14361 GCA_964588835.1 uncultured Muribaculaceae bacterium | reverse complement strand
ACGACATTACCGGAATTCCACCAGCTATTGCAATAGAACAAAAGGTTAATACCAGAAATCCCAGATCCACAGTAGGTACTACTACTGAGATTTACGACTACCTCAGGCTTTTATACGCCAGAGTGGGGCGAACATTCTCTCCGGTAAGCGGTGAAGAGGTAAAAAGGCATTCCGTTAAAGATGTAACTGAATATTTACTGAGTATGGATGATGGGTCAGCAATCTATATTCTTGTTCCTCTGGGGCTTGATAAGACTGACAACGCTGTTGAGAAGCTGCTGGCATTAAAAGAGCAGGGGTTTACGAGACTTTTTCGTGATGGGGAGCTGCTTCGGATTGATGACCTCCTCTCTGAAAAAGCTACACACGGAGATTTTTCGCTGCTTATTGACAGGCTTGTAAAAATCTCAGATGAGGAGCTCACATCTCGTTTACATGACTCTCTTAATACCGCTTTTAATGTTACTGCAGCATATGGCTATGAAAGAGGAACCATCCATATAACCACCGGAAAAAAGGGAGATCCGAATAAACTTTTTTCAACCCTTTTTGAGGCCGACGGAATCTCTTTTGAGGAGCCCACTGAGTTGCTCTTTAGTTTCAACAATCCATTGGGTGCTTGTCCGGAGTGTTCGGGTTACGGAAAGGTGCTTGGAATTGACGAGGCATTAGTGGTTCCTGATGCATCACTCTCTATCTACCAGGAGGCCATCTCTTGCTGGAGAGGAGATACAATGAGCTTTTACAAAGATCAGCTTTTAAACAATGCGGAGAAGTTCAGTTTTCCAATTCACAAGCCATATTTTCAGCTCACTAAGGAGCAGAAATTGTTGCTCTGGACAGGTAACGAACATTTTACCGGCTTAAACGACTTCTTCAAAATTCTTGATCAGAATAAGTACAAGATTCAGTACAGAATAATGAAGAGCCGATACACAGGCAAAAGCATCTGCCCATCCTGCGGGGGAGCAAGGCTGAGAAAAGAGGCCCTTTATGTAAAGATTGGCGAAAAAAACATTAGTGAACTTCTGGAGATGTCCATTGGTGAAGTCAAAGAGTTCTTTGAAAATCTGATACTTGACAGTTATGAGACAAAAATTGCGGGAAGAGCGCTTAAAGAGCTCCATGACAGGCTTACTTATATAGATTCAGTGGGACTTTCGTACCTATCACTCAACAGACCTTCAAATACACTTTCCGGAGGAGAGAGTCAGCGGATTAACCTTGTAAGCTCTCTTGGAAGTAACCTTGTGGGTTCTCTTTATGTACTGGACGAACCTAGCATCGGCCTGCACCCAAGAGATACATCAAGACTCATTTCAGTTGTGGAGAAGCTGAGGAATCTGGGAAATACAGTTTTAATAGTGGAGCATGATGAGGAGATAATCGAGGCTGCTGATGAGCTCATAGACATTGGTCCACTTGCAGGCAGAGATGGAGGAGAGCTTGTTTATCAGGGAAAGGCTACCGGAGATATTCCTGAAGAGAGTATTAATAAAAGCCTTACTCTGAAATACCTTTACGGCAGAGAGTCAATTGCTGTGCCGGAGAAGAGAAGAAGGTGGAGTTCATACGTTGAAATCGCCGGAGCATACGAACACAATCTTAAGGATATTGATGTTAAGTTTCCTTTGAGGGTATTTACTGCCGTTACAGGAGTTAGCGGGTCCGGTAAATCAACACTTGTGAGAGATATTCTCTATCCGGCACTATACAGAAGAATGCACCAGCTTGGAGAAAAGCCCGGAGCTCACAGGGAGCTCAGAGGAGACCTGGAAAAAATCTCCTCAATTGAGTATGTTGACCAGAATCCTATAGGGAAATCAACACGTTCAAATCCTGCTACATATCTTAAAATATATGATGAAATAAGAAAACTCTACTCGGAACAGCCATACGCAAAATCTAATGGGTTTGGACATTCTCACTTCTCTTTCAATATTGATGGTGGCAGATGTCCTGAATGTCAGGGAGAGGGCGTAATAAAAATTGAGATGCAGTTTATGGCCGATGTTCAGATGGTTTGCGACTCATGTCAGGGCAAAAGATTCAAAGAGGAGATTCTTGAAGTACGTTATAAAGGACTTAATATTAATGATATACTCAACCTGAGTGTGGAGGAGGCATGGGAGTTTTTCTCTGCTCAGAAAGAGGCAATTTCAAAGAGGATTGCCGATAAACTTCAGCCACTGAGAGATGTAGGGCTATCCTATGTAAGGCTCGGCCAGAGCAGCAGTACTTTAAGTGGAGGGGAGAGTCAGCGGGTAAAACTTGCATCTTTTTTGGGTAAAGATGGCTCTCAGGGGTCAATTTTGTTTATTTTTGATGAGCCCACAACCGGACTTCACTTCCATGATATTAAAAAGCTGATGGACTCTTTTAATGAGCTAATTTCAAGAGGTCATACAATTGTGGTAGTTGAACATAATATGGATGTTGTAAAGTGTGCAGACTGGATTATTGATATGGGACCTGAAGCTGGAGATTCAGGCGGATACGCTGTCTTTGAGGGAACCCCCGAGGATTTGGTTAAGATTGAAGATAATTACACAGCAAAAGCACTCGCAAAAAAACTTAGTAGGTAATGAAAAGAGTTGTCTTATCGCTTTTAATTTTAAGTATATCCCTGCTGACATTTGCTCAGGAGGAGGAGCTGGTAAAAGAGAGGGAGCCTAATCTGAGGTGGAGTTTCTCTCCTCAGGTGGGAACTGACATCGGGGTTACACTTCCTTATCCTATGAGTGCAATAAATGGTGTCTTTAATCCTTATCCGGATATTCTGCCCTCTCTGGGGGCCAGAACTTCATTCAGGTTTAAGCAGGGTTGGATTCTTGGTGCTGAGGTTACATACAAAACTGTCTCAATGACTGCAAATGCAAGAGTGGAGAATCAGATGATGCTCTCCAACGATAATACTCCTCAGTACTTTTCCGGGACTGCATTTCTCAGCAGTAGCTTTTCTCAGCTGGAAGTTCCACTTTATGTAAAGTATATGATTGGTAAAAAGGGAACACATCGTGTTCTTCTTGGCGGTTACTGGTCGTATATTCTAGACGGAATGTTTACAACAGAAGCGAGAAAGGGATATATTGGTTCCGAGCCTGATAGTGCCGATAATATTGTTGATCCATCTAATCCAATTCTAATGGATTTCAGCAGTTCTCTGGGTAACTGGGATGCAGGAATTGTTGTGGGGTATGAGCTGGGGATTAACGAAAAACTCAATATGGGAATAAGGATTATGACCGGATTGAGAGACATCTTTGGAGGATCTACTCCATTTGAATATAAGATGATACATCTAAGGGGGACAATTGTAGTCAGCTACAATATTTTTGAGACAAACAGGTAATCAATAACCTGCAGATATTTGATAAATCAGGTGAAATAAGAATCTTGTTCTGTTAGCAAGTACCGGATAATTTATAAAGTAATGATCATCCGTTACTTTGTAAGTGTGCATATGGATCCCGGATGTGACAAGGAGTGATGGAATACCCTCTTTTGAAAAGTTGTACTGGTCTGATGTCTTAAAGAATAACTCTGCAAAAGAGGGGCTGCCATAGAAGGTAAAATCCGGTTCAATGATATTCCCTGAATCCCGCCTTGCATTTGATGCCTTTGCTCGGGCCATCTCGCGGCCTCTCCTGTCTCCAACTATCAGAATATAATTATCGGTTTTACCCGGCGGAGAAAAAGTTGTCCCCACCTGGTCCAGATTGATATTTAAAATGATTTTTGAGGCAGGAATGGGCAAATTCTTAACAAACTCTTCAGATCCGGCAAGGTTATTCTCTTTCCCGTCAAGAAGCAGAAATATTATGTTGTGTCTGAGATGAGAGGAACTTTTTCTAAACTGAGAAAACATATGGGCAAGAGTAACCATAACAGTTACTCCTGATGCGTTGTCGTCTGCCCCATTGTATATATTTCCTCCCAGTATTCCCAGATGGTCGTAATGTGCAGAAACAACTATGTACTTGTCTGAATATCCGTTTGCAAGGACAACACCAGCCAGGTTTCTGCCTGTTAACTCTCCCCGGGTAAATGTCTTTATAAATGTTTGCGAGTAAAACGGAATCATCTCCCATTCTGAAAAGAGCCTTGATACAGAAGCCAGTGTCATCAGTGCTCCTGTACTGTTTGAGGCCCTCCCCTCCATCATGTCATCTGCAAAAAAAGATAGCAGATTTTTTTGTCTCTCTTCACTTACCGATGCCGCAATTCGCTCAAGATCTTTGTACTGTCCCTGAGCTGAGGTGCAAAAAAGGAGCATCAAGGTAACGGCAATAATGGAACGCCTCCTGAAATAGTTCATCTATTATTATTTATATTTGTCAAAAATAACTCATTTTGATGAAAAAGATCTTCAAATTCATCTTTATATATATTCCGCTGGCATTTTTATTACTTTCAATATCATGGATTGTAGTTCTAAAGTGGGTTCCTGTATATGTAACACCACTTATGATTACCAGGAGTATACAATGTATAAACAAGGAGGATTTTAAAACTGTAAAGAGGTGGAGATCGCTCGAGAAAATATCTGATAACATGGCAATGGCTGTTATGGCATCTGAAGACACAAGATTTCTTGATCACAAGGGTTTTGACTGGGAGGAGATTGATAACGCAATTGAGGCCAGCAAAAGGGGCCGGCGACTTAGAGGAGCCAGTACAATAAGTCAGCAGACCGCAAAAAATGTGTTTTTGTTCCCTTCAAGGTCATGGGTTAGAAAGGGTTTTGAAGCATATTTTACTTTGGGTATTGAGTTGATATGGGGTAAAAAGAGGATAATGGAGGTTTATCTGAACGTTGCTGAAATGGGCACAGGTATTTACGGAGCTGAGGCTGCGGCACGGGAATTGTTTGGGAAAACTGCAGATAAACTTTCTCAGAGGGAGAGTGCACTTATTGCTGCAGCACTACCAAACCCTCTTAAGAGAAGGGCAGACAAACCATCGGGCTACCATAGCTCAAGAGCATCTGCGATTCAGCGCATGATGGGGTTGATAGCAAGACCAGAGTGGCTTAACGAAGATAAACCAAAGAAGAAGAGAGTTGTAAAATGAATAATATTTCAATAAGGATTAAATCAATAGTTCTATTAATTTTTATGCTGCTGTCATTTGATAGCCTGACTGCGCAGTATGACAAACAGCAGTTCTTCTTCAGAGGCAGGCAATTTTTGATAAAGGGGAAGTATGTACAGGCAATTGAAAACTTCAACATTCTCTCACAGCTTGACACAACCCTTTATGAAGCCTATTTCTTCAGGGGGATTGCAAAATATAATCTAGGTGATTTTCTTGGAGCTCAGATAGACTTTGACAGAACCTTGAGACTTAACCCTCTATACACCCCAGCTTACCACTACAGAGCCATAACATTAAGCAGAACAGGGAAATATGATTTGGCATTGCGAGACCTTGAGGAGGCGGTAGACCTCAGACCCGGCTATACGGGACTATACTTCAGCAGAGGTGTGACTTACTTTTTGTCGCAACAGTTTGACAAAGCTGTAGAGGATTTTAACAGATTTATAAGGTACGAGCCTAAAGTGGCCGATGCGTATCTGAACAGAGGTGCTTCGTATCTTTTTTTAGGAGACACAACCAAAGCGTTAAATGATTATAATACTGCCATATCTCTGAATAGATTTGAGCCTGAAGGTTATATAAGAAGATCCAGGATATTTGTTCTGCAAAACGAGACAGCGAAAGCTCTTCAGGACCTTGACCAGGCTGTGAAAATTGATTCAACCAATGCATTTGCATACTTTAACAGATCTATTGTCAGGTATAACGCTAAGGACATCATGGGTGCCCTTGCAGACCTTGAGAAGGTATTGAGAGAGGATCCGGGGAACGCACTCACTCTTTACAACCGTGCTCTCATAAGATCTCAGATAGGTGACTACAATAACGCTCTTGAAGACTACGACAGAGTTCTCTCAATAAACCCAAACAACGTACTTGCTTATTATAACAGGGCAACACTCTTTGTTCAGCTTGGCAGATACCGGGATGCAATGGATGATTACTCACAGGCAATTAATCTCTATCCTGATTTCGCAAATGCTTACATAAACCGTTCATACGTTAAAAATCAGCTGGGGCAGTTCAATTCAGCCAAGAGCGACTATGATATTGCTCAGAAAAAGATTAGAGAATATAAATCCAGGGTGGGGGATACAACGCTTGCAAGTTCACTCGCAGATACAACCAGGAAATTTGACAGGCTACTGGCACTTGATGCTGATTTTGCAAAGAGAGATTTCAATAATGAACTGCTTCAGTACAGAGATGTAGATATAAGACTTAAACCGCTGTTTAAGTTCAGGGCTGCTCCTGAAGCACGAATGTTGATGGCCCTTGAAAACAGGTTTGATTATCCAGAGATGGAGCAATTCAAACACTCTCTGCCTATTCCTGTTGAGCTCTCAACATCTCAGCCTGTAATTGATGCAAAGACTCTTGATGAGATGAGACGGGTTACAGATGATAAACTTAAAGAGAGAACTGAGGCTGCTGCATTGTTTACAAAAGCGCTCATTGAGGCTGGGAGCAGACAATTCAACACTGCTCTGGATTGCTACAACAGAGCGATAGGGCTGGAGCCTGACGAGACCTTCTACTACATAAACAGAGGCGCTTTGCAGAGCGAGATGATAGATTTCATTTCATCAATTGAGAGCAATGTACAGGTGCTTACTTTGGACAATACATCAGCAACAAGGGCTAAGGTTCAGGATCAGGCCACCAGGAGTTACGACTACACTCCAGCCATACATGACATGAAAAAAGCAGCGGCCCTTTCGCCGGACTTCCCTTACATATACTACAATCTGGGAAATCTCTACTGTATGTCTAGCGACATTCCTGAGTCAATAGTTCAGTACACAAAAGCGATTGAACTTTACCCAGGATTTGGCGAGGCCTACTACAACAGAGGACTAGTACTCATTTATCTGAGAGATAAGGAGAAGGGCTGTATAGATTTGAGTAAAGCCGGTGAACTTGGCATAAAAGATGCCTATCCGGTAATATCAAAATATTGTATTAAAGAGCAGTAACTCTATTTTCTGAGTCTGTCGGCGGCTCTAACCATCGCCTCATCTCTTGCAATGTACCTGAATGCCAGCCATGAGAGTATAGCGGCAATTACCGGAAAAACGGCAGGTGTTGTAAATGCAGAACCATCAGGTCTGATTATGAAAAGGTAAACAATCCATGCCTGGTATCCTATCAGGATTATTGCGTTGAGAATTGTCATTCTTAACTGAAGCATCCTTTTTTTGTACAGAAAAATAGATATAAAAGAGAGGGCTGTTGTAATTACATTGAATACAAGTAAAGGTATTATCTGGACAAGCTTAACTGTCTCCACCTGAGAGCGGGCAATGGTTACAAAAAAAAGGGAAGTGAGCAGGGCAGTTGCGGCAAGCAGGAATAGTGTCTGTATTCTTTGTATCATAGAATTGTATTTTTCACAAAAGTATAAAATAAACCTTATTTTTGTAGTTTAAAGAGATCAATTATGAACCAAATACCATCTTCTGAATTTATTATAAATAGTGACGGATCTGTTTTTCATCTTCACCTTAAACCTGAAGAGCTGGCAGATACTGTTATTCTGGTAGGAGATCCGGGAAGAGTAGAGTTAGTATCCTCCTTCTTTGAATCAAAGGAGTTTACAAGATCCTCAAGAGAGTTTGTTACAGTGACAGGTAGCTATAAGGGAAAAAGAATTACTGTTCTATCAACAGGCATTGGAACTGACAATATTGATATTGTTCTAAATGAACTTGATGCACTTGTGAATATTGATTTTAAAACACGAACCCCTAAAAAGGAGCACAAACGTCTTAGAATCCTAAGAATTGGTACCTCAGGTGCAATTCAGCCAGATATTCCACTCGGCTCTTTTGTTCTGTCTCACATATCTGTAGGTTGTGATGGTTTGCTAAACTGGTATGCTTCCAGGGATTCTGTTACTATTCCAGATATGGAGAGTGCATTTATGAATCATGTCGGGTGGCCGGAGAATCTTCCTCACCCATATTTTGCTAAAGCCTCAGAAAAGATAGTTTCACTTCTTGAGGATGTTACTGTAAAAGGGGTTACAATCTCTGCTTCTGGTTTTTATGGTCCTCAAGGCCGCGTCCTAAGACTCCCTCTTGCCATACCTGATATGGTTCATAAATTTGAAAGTTTCAAATATAAGGGAGAGAGAATAACAAATTTTGAGATGGAGGGCTCCGCAATAGCAGGACTTTCTGCTCTTCTCGGCCATGACGCTGCCACTGTTTGCTGCATAATAGCAAACAGACATCTACATGAGAGCCAGCCGGACTATAAACCATATGTTAAAAAGCTTATAGAACTTTCTTTAGACAGACTCTGCTCATGAAAAGAGATTCGTTACTAATCTCACTGCTCTCTTTGATCGACGACCCGGATAAAAGCGTCAGAGAGGCCGTTCATAGCAAACTTGCAGAGATGGGCGAGGATGCAGTTGAAGAGATGGAGAGATTGGTTCCGCAATTGTCTGAAAAAATCAGTCCGGAATATCTAACATCCTTTATTAGTGATTTAAGGCTAGACCATACATTGGGAAAGCTCCGCAATTATCTTTCAAATCCGGATCCACTCCTGATGGACGGGCTTTTACTTGTTACAAGTGCACTAAGACCTGAAACTGATAGGGTAAAATATATAACAATAGTTCAGGATATTGCAGAGGATATGCTCACTGATATTAGTGACAAAAGAACAGCTGTAGAGAATCTGGAAATCTTTAACTACATATTTTATCAGAGAGTAGGTTTTAAACATGTAGATGAAAGCGTGACTAAAAGAGAGAACGCATACATTACGGATGTCATTGAGTCAAAAATGGGTAACATTTTTACCATTCCGCTATGCTATTTTCTTCTGGCAAGGTATGCAGGCCTTCCAATATATCCTGTTATATCAGGCCGTTCATTTACACCGGCATATATGGATAACAATGACGAGGTACTTTTCTATATCAATATTTACAAAGATGGATTGATATTTTCCGGAAAAGAGTGGGATTCAAGCCTCTCTCCTAGGGTAGGGCTGGACAAAGCATTGGTCTCTATCTACGCAGACCATTTGAACTATCTATTTAAAGCAGAGGATGATAAAGAGATGATAAGGATAATGGAAAAGGTGCTGGAGTGTTTTGGTACAGAGAGATATATAAACTGAAACCTCCGCAACCAATTAAGGTTACAGAGGCGTTCCATAGTTTAGTTTTAGGTCAAGTAATGAAATACTTGTAACAAATATAATAAATATTTTGAATATAAACCTTTTTATGGCGAAATCTTTAGGTGCCGGAAGCAGAGAAAATCTTCCAGGTAGGAGGAACTCTCTTATTGCCGGTATCTCTGTAGCTGTGAGTATGGTTATAATGATAATAGCCATCTCTGTATCTGATGGATTTGGTAAAGAGATAAGAGGAAAGGTATCAGGCTTTGCAGGTGATATTTCTGTAAAGGTGCCCGGTGAAGAGTTAACAAATTCTGTCTATCCTTTAACTCTTGATAACGCCATTATAAAATCGCTTAAAGATTTAAACGGAGTCTCCGCTGTACAGGGAGTAGCGTATGTCACAGGAGTGATGAAACATAATGATCAGATTGAGGGGATTATGCTTAAAGGGGTTGACTCCTCTTACGACTGGTCTTTTGTCCAAAACTACCTTGTTAAAAGGGTATCCGGAGACACTACATATTTGCCGAATTTGCACAATCTTTCAGATGATAAGATTGTGATATCTTCAAGATTAGCTTCTAAACTTGGCTTATCCGCTGGAGACAGGCCTTTTCTTTATTTTATTGGAGAGAGTGTTAAAACAAGGCGATATACCATAGAGGCTGTATTTGATGCCAGACTTGAGGAAATTGACAAAGGTCTTGTATTATGCAAAATTGACAATGTAAGGGAGGTTCTGGGCTGGGGTGAGGAAGATTATAGTTCACTGGAGATATTGACCAAAGGAGGAGTAAAACCGGAAGATAAATCTGTTGAGCTTCAGGAGATACTAGATAATTCAAAAGCAGATAATTATACAGATTATGAAGTTGTAACCTCTGATTTAATGTTTCCGCATCTTTTTGACTGGCTCTCACTTCTCGATTTCAACGTTGTAATAGTTCTGAGTCTGATGATGGTTGTAGCAGGTTTTAATATGATTTCAGGGATTCTTATTATTTTGTTTGAAAAGATATCTATGATTGGTCTGCTTAAATCTTTAGGGATGAGAGACAGAGCTATCCATAAAATTTTTCTTGCCAGAGCATTGTCTATTGTTATAAAGGGTATTGTTGCAGGAAATATTATTGCCTTAGTACTTTTGTACTTGCAGAAGTGTTTCAGGATAATACCGCTTGATCCGGTGAACTACTTTGTAAATCACATACCTGTTCACGTGGACTTCTTGAAGTTAATTGCTATAGATCTTGTATCTCTCTTAGTAATTGCAATAATTCTATATATTCCGGCCAGGTTCATTTCCAGTGTTGAACCGGATAAGAGTTTGAGGCAGAAATAGTGCTATTTTTTAACCAGAACTGCATAGGTCTCGTATCTTTCTAGTACCTCATCAACAAATTTCAATGTCTCTGTCCCTTTAAAATGGCCAAGCTTGAGAATATTTGCAGGGATACCCTCCCTCTTTCTCATTTGAGGAATAACACCCCTTAATGACTCCCAGCTGTTAGGATCTGCACCAAGATGTTCAGCAGCTCTTCTAATATCTTCAAGTCTGCCCTCGCCTGCATTGTATGCAGCGAGTACGAACTTTACTCTGTTAAGAGAATCAATCTCCGGCTTTTCGTAAAGCTTCTGCAAACGTTTAATAAGCATAGTTCCGGCCTTAACATTCTGGTCAGGATCAAAAATATCATCAATATTAAATTGCCTTGCAGTTGCGTTTTTAATCTGCATAAGGCCATGCGCACCTCTTCCTGAGCTTGAATTCATTGAGAACTTGCTCTCCTGATAAACAAGTGATGCTAATAGTCTCCAATCCCAGCCTATTGTTCTGGAGTATTTTTTAATAATATCGTCGTATGGGGAGAGTGTGTTTACAGGTGATGTCATTGAGGACGGATTTCTTCTGTAAGGCCTCAGGTATCTGTTTACAAGAGCAGTGTAATCTTTGCTTTGTTTGTAGAATGTAAGCCAGTAGTTTAACTGTTGCAGTAACTGTATGTTGCTTTTATCAACAACCCAAGCATGTCCCGCATCATTTACATCTACACTTGAAATTACCAGGTCTGTATATTCATCTGGTATTATTTCGTTTTCAGCAGAGATAACCAAAATATCGGTTTCACCTGTAACAAGCTCTTCCCAAATGTTAAGTTCATCTTTAGGTTTAAGTCTAAGATGGCATCTTTCGTTTGTAGAGAATTTTTTAAGCAAGTCGTGATGAAATCCTGTGGGGTGTCCGTCCTTTATGTAAACGCCTCCCTCAATAACTATCCTTACGCATAGAGTGTCACCCTCCAGGAAATAGGCGGGCGTAGTCTCCTTCCTGTTTTTGCTTCCTCCGGTTATTATCACAATAATTGCAATAATAAAGAGAGCTATAATGAATCTTGCGATTCTCTGCATAAGGTGATAGATATCTATTTTACGTAGAATGGCCAGTTAATTCCAAATTGTATTGCCCTTCTTGGAGCCATATAGTGGTGTGCAGAGAAATAGTCTCCGGTAGGCCATCCCTGAGCGGTGTTAAGATATTTTATGAAGATGGCTGCTTTTTTCCATTGAATGTTTACGAAAACTTCTATATAAGGAACATTTCCTATCTCTCTTTCATCCTGCGTGTGGAACTGACCGGTTGCAGGGTTATATGCCGGGGCGTAATACTTTGTGTGATATGTTACATCTGCTCCTAGTTGCATTGCCATTACATTCTTTACAACATTAAACTGAAAGAAGTAACGGAGATTTGCACTCAGAAGAGGAAGAGGTACAACCGATGCCTCTGATGTTAATTGCAACAGCAAACGATTGTGGAAGTGAAAATTACTAAGTCTGAAGTTATAATTGAGAGAGGCAGCCATTACATTAAGTAGTCCGTTGTGCTGGCTTATCTCTCCGGCTTTGTTATAAAAGATGTGATTGTCAAGAAGTGAGTATCCAAAAGTTGCGCTCAGCCTGAAAGATGGAATATTAAGAAGAGCCTCAACTCTTGTCTCTGTTGTCTTTCCAAACCGGTTGTCCCATTTAAAGTGATTTGAGTAGTAATACCTCTGGAATGGCTCCGGGCTTTTGTTATCAAATCTGAACTTAGCATCAAGGTGGATACCCTCTTTCATGGGATAGAATGAGAGTCTGGCATTTGCTTTAATACCTATGTCACCTGCTTCATACCCGGTTAAGCCGATTTTTGCAAGTCCATCCCAGCTGAAGTATTTTCTGAACATCCCGGATGCTCCAAAGTAGACGTAAGTATTGTTATATCTCTCCATTGTAACACCAGTTGAGTCATACTCCGGTGTATAGTTGTAGTAGGAGAGGTATTTGTGTCCGATTCCTCCCTCCAGGTTAGATACAATTGCATTCTGTGACCATGGCTGAATTTTTAGAAACAATCGGTTCTCAATTTTATTCAACCTGAGAGAGTCATAACTCTCAGTAGGATTAATAAAGAACTTATTATCAAAGTACCCTCTTCCGGTAGAGTCCCCCTCCTCAATGATATCCTTATATAATCTGTAATAGGTAGCATACTCAAATGAGTGTCCCAGATAAGCAGCTGTTCCCTCTCCAAGTTTTGAGGTATCCCTCTTAGAGAACCTTATTGGAAATCCGTAAGACTGAGTAAGGAAAAACGAATTACGCTTAAGTCTGTTTGACGCCGAGTTAAGATTGTATGGAATCTCGCGGGGTTCTACAAGGGTGTCAAGTACCAGCCTGTCATCAATAATTCCACCATTTTCATCTCGTTTAACCGATTGAAAAATGTATCCGCCGTGCATAACATATCTTTTCCCCATGTAATTTGAAGTCAAAGAGAAAGTTCTGTTATCTGTAGCCTCTTTGTTTAAAAGACCCTTACCTCCCCACCTGTCATAGAGCAGAGTTATGTTCATTGCAGGAGATATGTTCTGAGTAGTGAGGATGTGGATGTTGCTCTCCTCTTTAGCTCTTTCGGCAAGAAGTGTCCCTCTGTACGTTAACTCAGTGTGAGGCGATTTGACGTTGTAAAAAGGGTGACTCTCCTTAGTGAAGCTATACATGATATACGGTGAAAAAGGGCTAAAATCCTCAACTTTTTCCCTTAAAAAGAAGTTTCTAAACTGAGAGGCTGAGCCCGATACTCCAAGATACTCAGCTCCTACATCCCTCTTCATGAATGGCATAAAGTGGAAATTATAGTCTGCAGTAGTATCCTGTTTTAGCATACCACTTATATCGTTCAGATAGCTGTCATAATTCCACAGAATAATTCTCTTGAATTTAAGAGAGTCAGGAATCATATAGCTCTCAAGATACATAGGTTTGGCATCACGAATACTGTCCCTTACTGCTTGGACTGAGTCTCTTTGAGCTTTAGTAAGCTCAATCTTCTGGCCATATGTATAATTGAAAGTGAGCAGAGCGGCCATAAAGGCTGCAATGCTCACAGTCATTTGAATTATCTTGTATAATTTGTTACCCATATTCAGGTGCAAACATACAAAAAAATGGGTTAACCTCATCCGTGAGGTTAGATTCCTGCCACTCTCTCTTTGTAAGTTGCAAGACAGGCGTCAAGTCTGTCATGTGCAGTATCATCACCCGGGATGTTGTGTGATGGGTGAATGAAGAGTTTTACTCCTCTGTCTGCAAGAATTTCGGCAACAGTAGTAACTGTCATCCATACAAGAGTGATGAATGCCATCGTAGATACAGGTCCCACTTTATCATAGTGGTTTTTAAGCGGAACGCTTGCGTCAACAAGTGGTGCACATGAATCTACAACTATGTCTGCAAGTTCAAACAGAGTTTTTCCACAAGAGTGACGAGTAGTTTTACCTACAGACTCTTTAGCAGAACCAAATACAATTACCTTCATACCCAGTTCTTTTGCTCTGAGAGCAACGTCAATATTAACGTTGTTTATACCGGTATGTGAAAAAATCCACATTGTATCCCTTTTGTCAAAGTTGTACGACTTCATAATAGCGTTGCCATAACCTTCTGCCCTCTCAAGGAACAGGAACTGGTGTACACCCATCTCCCCTGTGATTCTTGTGAAGAAGGTAAGTGGCAGCTCTACTATTGGGTGAAACCCTACAAAGCCTCCGATGCGGGGGTACATCTCCTCAACCG
>CAZPRX010000011.1:0-14657 GCA_964588835.1 uncultured Muribaculaceae bacterium | reverse complement strand
TTTAAAGCTTAACTGCGACCTTACAGAGAAGTTAAACGATAAGGTTACATCTAACACGATTTATATATTGAGACCTAAACAGAATAAAATATGAAGATATATGATGTAGCTGTAATAGGTGCTGGTCTCGCAGGCCTTGAATGCGCTTCTCTCTTATCTAAGGAGGGAATGAGTGTTATTGTTCTTGAACAGGGTCGTACTCACGGAGGATTGTTTCAGCCTTTCAAGCGCAGAGAGGTCACAATAGACTCATCCGTTCACTATATTGGTAGCATGGACAAAGGTCAGTTTATGGAACGTTTCTTCGCTTACTTAAATGTTACTGACAAAGTCGATTTTATAAGAATGGATAAAGATGAATTTGAGTCAGTGTATATCAACGGCAAATGTTATCCCATGGCAATGGGACACGATAATTTTGTTGAAAAACTGACAGAGCTCTTTCCATCTGAAAAGGAGGGTTTAAAAAGATATATTGAGGCAATAAAAAAGACGGCACTATTTTCTGTTGAGAGTGTAAGAGACGGGAAAGGTTTTTCAAGAGATTCGATTGATGGGGTTACTATCTCAGTTGATGAGGCTATTAACTCGTATGTGTCAGATCCGGAGCTTAGGGAAATACTTAAGGGCAACTCAATAATATATTGTGGAGAGAGAGAGATTACACCATTTTATGTTCACGCGATGACAACTAATTCATATATTGAGTCATCATGGAGGATCAAAGGAGGTGCATATAAAATTACTGATGCTCTAAATGATTCTGTGCTAGCAAACGGAGGAGAGGTTAGGTGCATGACTGAAGTGAAATCAATCCTTTTAAAAGATAAACAAGTAATGGGGGTTGAGACATCAGCCGGAGAGCAGATTATGGCAAAGAGAGTAATATCAACTCTCCACCCTCATAAGACAACTATGATGCTTGGTCCGGAGGCAGAGCTCAAAGACAGCTACAGAAGGAGAGTCAAAGAGCTTAAGAATTCAGGCAGCATGTTTTGTGTTTATTTAATTCTTAAGCCCAACTCTTTCAAATATATTAATAAAAATCTTCATCTTCTTGGCGAAAAACCACTTATGGTTTCATTTCAACCTCCAGAATCCTCCTCTCCTTATGCCGAGGTAGTCACCCTAATTACCCCTATGTCATTTGACGAGGTGTCTAAATGGGAAAATTCTATGCCCCAAGCCAGAGGAGAGGAGTACCTTGAGTTTAAAAGAGTTTATTCAGAGTCTATGGTAACAAGGCTTGAGGAGGTTATCCCCGATTTCAGAAAGCACATTGATTTTTCATGCTCAGCCTCCCCGCTTACTTTCAGAGATTATGTAAAAACCCCGCTGGGCAGCGTGTACGGCGTAATGAAGGATTTCAACAAACCATTGTCAACCTTTCTTTCCGTAAAATCACGAATTGAGAACCTTTATCTGGCAGGTCAAAGCATCAATCTTCATGGTGTAATGGGTGTAACGTTTACATCCCTTCTAGTATGTTCAGATATACTTGGAAACGAGGTTGTAGAAAAAATTGGATTATGATAAGAGTATTGTTAAAGTCACTAAAATATTTAATAATTGGACTGTTTGGCCTAATTGTAATTATTACTTCAGCAGGTCTTTTTCTTTACTTAACGGCTGAAAGAGAAATTCCGGCTAACAATATTCCTTTATCAATTCCTCAACCCAGGGACTCTTCAGGGGTTTTACTTTTTGGAAGAGCTTCACTGGAGAGGGGAGAGGGTGACTTATGGAACTTAAGACTTAAAGGAGGGCCTGAGGAGAGGGGTCTTGCTTTTGGCCAGCTTTGCAAAAAACTGATGTATGAACAGGAGAAGGCATTCGTCGATCAAATTAAGATTCTTGTTCCAAATGAAAAGTACTTATCATTCCTGAAATATCTCACAATAATATACAATAGAAATATTCAGTCAAATATCCAAGATGAGTACAGAAAAGAGATTTATGCAACATCTCTGGGAAGCAGCGAGGAGTTCAATTATATTGGAGACCCTTACGACAGACAGTTAAACTACCATGCAGCTCATGATTTGGGACATGCTATGCAGGAGTATATGCTGGTAGGCTGCTCCTCCTTCGCTGTATGGGGCTCGCATAGTGAGGATTCAACACTTTTAATTGCCAGAAATTTTGATTTCTGGGTAGGAGATGACTTTGCAAGAAATAAACTGGTTACAATTATGGAGCCCGATACAGGATACAGTTTTGTCTCTGTTGGATGGGCAGGTATGTCAGGTGTTCTCTCCGGGATGAACGAGAAGGGGCTTACTATAACAATGAATGCCGCTAAATCATCTCCTCCTGTTATGTCAAAGACTCCTATCTCTTTAATTGCAAGAGAGATTCTGCAATATGCATCAAATATTGACGAGGCATTTAAAATTGCTTCAGTCAGAGATGCATTTGTTTCTGAATCTCTTTTAATAGGTTCAGGGAGCGAGAACAGGGCAGCAATAATTGAGAAGACTCCTAAAGAGACCAGACTTTACACGACAGATGGAGAATTCCTAATATCAACCAACCACTTTCTTTCTGAAGAATTTTTAAATGATAAAGAGAGCAAAGATGCTGTGGAAGCAATTGAGGGAAGTCATTCACAGTATAGATACAGGCGGATTGAAGAGCTTCTTGATATTTGTCAGCCTTTAACCCCGGTGAAAAGCGCAAACATTTTAAGAGAACCAAATGGACTGAAAGAGGAGAGAGTGGGACTGGGTAACGAAATGTCTATTAATCAATATATATCCCATCATGCTGTAATTTTCAAACCGACTGAGAGAGTAATGTGGATAAGTACAGCTCCGTGGCAACTTGGGAAAATGGTTAAATACGATTTAAATGAGCTTTTTAATATAAATCGACCAGCCACAAAAAATAATTATCATGACATTCCTGCCGATTCAATTCAAATTGCGCAGAACGTTCGATATGTAGTAGAATTTAGGGAGAAGTCTAAAGCTCTTTTAACTCTAACAAAATTAGAACAGAGAGTAAGTAATACTTTCAGAGATAGTTATATTGCTTTGAATCCAGATTTCTTTCAAACATTCATTAATCTGGGAGACAATTATTCTTCAACCGGAGATAACGATAGTGCAAGAGAGATGTATATAAAGGCAAATTCCTTAAAACTTCCTTCCAGGGATACAAAAATGCTAATTGAAAATAAAATTGATAAACTTAAATAGAATGAAAAGAGATCCTCAACTTCAGTTTAAATCACGTGAGGAGATCGCAAATTTTCAGGATAGCTCATTAAGAGAAACCCTGAACTATGTGTTGTCCCACTCACCATACTACATTAATCTTTTTAAAAAGAGAGGAATAGATATCTCATCAATCAAAAAGGTTTCAGATCTCTCTCATCTGCCTACAACAAACAAACAGGACCTTCAGCTCTATAATGATTTATTCCTCTGTGTACCCAGAGATAAGGTAATTGACTTCGTTACAACATCGGGAACTCTGGGTGAACCGGTTACTTTTATGCTCACTGAAAGCGATTTGGACAGGCTTGCATACAATGAGATGATATCATTTACTACAGCCGGTTGTAAGAAGAGCGAGGTAATTCAAATAATGACAACAATAGACAGACGTTTCATGGCAGGACTGGCCTATTTTCTTGGAGCCAGGATACTTGGTTCTGGAATAATTAGAGTTGGCAATGGTATCCCTGAACTTCAGTGGAGTTCGATTCTTAATCTCAAACCGGAGTCATGTATTGTAGTTCCGTCATTCCTCATCAAACTTGCAGAATACGCATCTAAAAATAATATTGAGCTTGCTCAATCTTCTCTGAAAAGAGCTATTTGCATAGGGGAGCCATTGAGAGATACAGACCTGACAGACAATACACTTACGCGAAAGATTAAACAGTTGTGGCCAAACCTTTCTCTCCATTCTACATATGCATCAACTGAGATGCAGAGCTCCTTCACAGAGTGTGAGCACCTTTGCGGAGCACATCATCAACCTGACCTGATTATAATTGAGATTTTAGATGAGAATGAGAAACCTGTTCAGGAGGGAGAGATTGGGGAGTTAGTAATTACTACACTTGGTGTTGAGGGAATGCCACTCATCAGGTTTAAAACGGGAGATCTCTGCCGGGCATTTAACCAAAAATGCAGTTGTGGAAGAAATAGTACTCGCCTCAGCCCGATTCTTGGACGAAAAGGGCAAATGATTAAATATAAGGGCACCACGCTTTATCCCACTGCTTTGTATGACGTACTTGATAATATTGAAGGGATTATTAACTATCAAGTTCAAGTATATACAAACTCTCTTGGAACAGACTCTATTTTGATTAAGATTGGGACCAATAAACCATCAGAATCATTTGAAAGAAGAATTAAGGAGCATTTCAGAGCAAGAATCAGGGTAGCACCAGAGATCAGCTTTGAGCCGATTGAGTTGCTTGCCAAGGCGATACTACCACCTCAGAGCCGTAAGCCTATCAAGTTCCTTGATGTAAGATAGACTCTTTTTTTTCACTATATTTGTGAAATATAGTTATATGAAAAAGGTTATACTCTGTTTCTCGTTACTGCTTTTTTTCTCCTCTTTTATTCCGGATACCGGAGAGAGGTTTTTCTCTGCTCTAGCCCGGCATTCAGCTGAGGTTAAGACGGTCTCCGGTACTTTTGAACAGGTTAAACAGATTAAAGTTCTGGATCAAAGCGTAAGCTCGTCGGGTAATTTCTATTACAGCCGTCCTGGAAATGTTCGGTTTGACTATACTTCACCCAAGGTAATGTCAATAATAATGACCCCTTCAAATATCCATATTCTCTCTTCAAAAAGCTCAAGTACCTTCTCTCTTGAGAAACAAAAAGGGCTTGCTGATCTTGCAAAGGTTATGGAGGCATGCATGGGTGGCGATTTTAATTCTATCCCCAACTCATATAAGGTAGCTTATTACAAAGGAGAGAAAGGACACCACCTCGTTATTGAGCCTAAGTTAAAGTCCAGAAACAATCCATACAATAAAATAGAATTAAAACTGAGCGATGAAAACTATTCTATTGAGGAGCTCGCTCTTCACGAAAAAAGTGATGATGTAACTACATACACATTCAAAGGAATATCTACGAATAAAAGATTCGCATCAACATTTTTCAAACCTTGAGACATGGAAAAAAGAAAAAAAATAGCTGTATTTTACTTTACCCAAACCGGGCAGTTACGGGAAATCTTGAATTCGCTGCTTAATCCTCTTGAATCAATGGGCTGCGAAGTAATCTATAAAAAGATTGAGCCTTTGGAGCCTTTTCCATTCCCGTGGACATCCGATCAATTCTACGACATATTTCCAGAATCCAGGGCAGAGATTCCATTTCCACTCAGGGAGATGGACTTCTCAGATGTTATGGATGCTGATATTGTTGTTCTGGGGTATCAGCCCTGGTTTCTTGCTCCATCAATTCCAGTGGCTTCATTTCTGGGGTGTGAAGAGACTATGCTTTACCTGTCAGGCAGAGATGTGATTGCTGTGGGAGGAACAAGAAACATGTGGATGTCAGCTATAAAGAGTATCAAGACAAGACTGGAAGTGTCAGGAGCAAAGTTAGTGGCTCACTTAGCTTTGGAAGACAGACACAATAATTTGGTTAGTGTCCTTACAATATTCAGATGGTTGATTAATAACAAAAAAGAGGCTACCAAATACCTTCCGGCCGCAGGAGTCTCAAATGAAGATATATATTCAATATCAGCTCTCTCCGATGATCTTTATGCTGCAATTGAAAATCGTGATTTTAACCTTTTACAAAAAAATATTATTCAGAAGGAAGGTCTTAGATTCAATCCGGGCATATATTTTATTGAAAAGAATGGAAATAAAATTTGGGGTGCCTGGGCTAAGTGGGTCCTTAAAAAGGGTAAATATGGAGATTCATCGAGAAAGCTCAGACTAAAGATCTTCAAGTGGTATCTCCTTACACTTATTTTTGCGATATCACCATTTGGGTCACTCTTTTTTGCAATGACCTGGCCTCTGAGGAGAAGGTCATATGAGACCATCAAAAAAAATATTCTATTTTTACAATCTTAACCTACTAATTATGCGCCCTGTATATATTACTAGAACATCTTCTTTCATGCCTAACGATCCCGTTTATAATAGCGAGATTGAGGAGTATCTTGGTATGATTGGAGGAAAACCATCCAGAGCAAAAGAGTTGATTCTTAGGAATAATCAGATTAAAACCAGGTACTACGCTTTGGACAAGGAGCAGAATGTTACTCATACAGCCTTTGACATGGCAGTTGAGGCTATCGGCTCACTTTATGGAGGCGGGGTTAACGAGAGCACAATTGATCTTTTAGCTGCCGGAACAGCTTCGCAGGAGATGATTATGCCTTCACACGGAGTTCAGATTCACGGACAGATGGGAGGAGAGAGAGATATTGAGGTTGTATCTTTTGCAGGCTCTTGCTGTAGTGGAATTCACGCCTTGAAATATTGTCAGATGGCTGTTGCTTCAGGGGATAAAGAGATGGCTGTTGCAGTAGCATCGGAAAGGTTCTCCGCATGGATGAGGGCATCTTTCTTTAATGATGAATACGAAAGCTTGTCAAGATTGATGGTTGACCCTATGATAGCTTTTGAGAAGGATTTTTTAAGGTTTATGCTCTCAGACGGAGCATCGGCTCTTTTGGTTACAGATAAACCTAATGAAGATGCTTTGTCTCTTAGGCTTGAATGGATCGAACTTACCTCATATGCCAACTCAATGCCTACATGTATGTACGCCGGTGCTCAGTATGAGGGGGATGAGCTGATGGGGTGGACAAGGTATCCAGAGAGAGAGTGGACAGAGAGGTCTCTCTTCTCGCTTAAACAGGATACAAAGTTACTTGGAGCAAACATAGTCAAGCTTGGTGGTAAGTTTTTGATGGATGTCTCTAAAAAAAGAGATCTAAAGCCTGAAGGAATTGATTGGTTCTTGCCACATCTCTCCTCAATGTATTTTAAAAAGAAAATCTTTGACGAGCTTGCAGGGCTTGGATTTCCCATACCGGAAGAGAAGTGGTTTGTGAATTTGCCAAAGCTTGGAAATGTGGCGGCAGCATCGGCATTTCTTATGATTGATGAACTTTTCAAAAGCGGAAAGCTTAAAAAGGATGATAAAATTCTTGTTATGGTTCCGGAAAGTGCAAGGTTCTCATATGCTTATGTTTATCTTACTGTTTGCTGATTATGAAAATTAATGAAGTCCCTCAGGATGGCAACATTCTAGAGAAGAGTGGTGAGGTTAGGGATGTTTGTTATGCCGTGGATGAAAACGGTGAATACAAGCAGGTAATTAGTGTGGGGTGGGAGCCTAAGAACGAGGCAATAAATTACGCATGGAGTTTGATTGAAGAGGAGTCTGAGCTAATTAAAAAGGATGTAAAATCGGGCAAATTAAGTCCCCTGGCTTATCATATACACAGGAATGTTATGACTCCAGAAATTTTATCCTCATATACAGGTTTCACAAAACGTGAGATAAAAAGGTGGTGCAAACCAAAGCACTTTATAAAGCTAGACAATGATAAGCTTGGCACAATTGCCCGGGTACTTAAGATGGATATAGAACAATTAGTTTCCGTTGATTAATATGCAATTAGATTTTAAACACAAACCCTCTGGACATTGCGAGAATGGTGTTGTAAGCAATTTGCTGGGTTTTTACGGTATAAATATTAGCGAGGCGATGGTTTTTGGACTTGGTTCTGGACTCTTTTTTGCCCATATGCCTTTTATTAAGCTCCACGGTATGGCCGTAACATCATTCAGACCACTCCCGGGAGCAATTTTCTCAAGAGTAATGTCTCTTCTTGGGATTAAGATGAGACGTTATAAATTCAGAGACAAGGAAAAATCGATGGTTGCACTGGACAGGGTATTATTGTCCGGCACACCTGTGGGAATGCTTGTGGGTGTTTATAATCTACCTTACTTCCCTAAGGAGTACAGATTCCATTTTAATGCACACAATATTTGTGTGATAGGTAAAGAGGGTGATGTTTATACAGTTTCAGACCCTGTAGTGGTAACTAAGTGCACACTTACATACGATGAGCTTAAGACAGTACGTTTTGCCAAGGGCACATATCCTCCCAGCGGAAGAATGTATCACATTACCGATATAAGTCACAAAAGAGAGATTGACAGCGAAGCTATTCGCAAGTCAATTTTATTGAATTGTAATCGAATGACCAAGATACCCATACCTATGTTTGGTGTAAACGGAATTCGATTCCTTGCCCGCAGAATGAGAAGATGGGAAAGAGGTATGGGTAAGAAAAAAGCTGCTTTAAACCTGGCACAAGTTATAAGAATGAACGAGGAGATAGGTACAGGGGGAGCAGGGTTCAGATTTATTTATGCCGCTTTCCTTCAGGAGGCTGCAAACATTATGAATTTGCCTGAATTGAGGCGTTTCTCTGAGGAGATGACATCAGTGGGTGACATGTGGCGTGATTTCTCTTACAACGCAGCCAGAATGTTTAAAAAGAGAGATGGTGATACTATCACTTATGATATTCTTGCAGAGAAGCTTATGAAAATTGCTGATAAAGAGGAGTTGATATTTAGGGGACTTGAAAAATTGATGAGGCATGCCAGATAAATTTGCAATTTTTACCGAGGGTCTTGTAAAAAGGTATAAAGGCAAATCCAATTCAACCCTTAATGGCCTGGATTTGAAGATTCCCCGTGGTTCAATGTATGGGCTTTTGGCACCAAACGGAGCGGGAAAAACCACTACCATTGATATTCTTTGTGGTCTTAAAAAGTTTGAGTCAGGCACCGTAATGATTGATGGTTTAAAGGTGCCATCTGAATTAGCCGAGATTAAAAAAGTAATAGGTCTTGTACCCCAGGAGATTGCGCTGTTCCCTTCGCTTACCGGGCGAGAAAACCTCAAGATTATTGGCGGAATGTATGGTGTTGAGGGAAAAATTCTAAATGAGAGGGTATCTGAATTATTAGAAAGATTCGGTCTGGAGAATAGCGCTGACAGGCTATTGACTCAGTACTCGGGGGGAATGAAAAGAAGAATCAATTTACTTGCCGGCCTCCTTCACAAACCAAAGATATTGATACTTGATGAGCCCACAGTTGGTGTTGATGCACAATCAAGAAACCTTATCCTTGAGGAGCTTGTTAAGCTTAACCGCGAGGGTACCACCATTCTGTTTATTTCACACTACCTGGAAGAGGCCGAGTGTATATGCGATATTGTCGGTCTTATGGATGGCGGAAAAATTGTCCTTGAAGGCAATCCGGCTGTGTTGGGGAAATCAAATCCCGAGTGTAAAAACCTCGAAGCATTATATTTTAAGCTAACCGGTAAACAGATGAGAGACACCTATGAATAGAAGAATCAAGTACCTGCTATACAAAGATTTCCTTATGCTAAAAAGGGATATCGGAGGGATAATTCTGATGTTTCTTATGCCTGTCCTTCTGGTGATGCTTATGGCAAATTTGCAGGATAGTACTCTTAATTTTGTAAAGGGCAACAAAATTCCACTTCTGCTGGTAAACAGTGACAGTGGGGAGCTTGGTGCAGCGGTAGTAAAGGAGATTGAGTCCTCCGGGCTGTTTGACATAGAGTTTGATACTACAGAGACCTACACAACGCCTGAGTCAATGGAGGTTAGGATTTCTCCCGGTGATAATATGATAGGAATATTTATCCCACAGGATGCGACAAAACGAATCAGAGGAAATGTTCAAAAATATGTAGTGGGTGCCTTCAACGGGATTGAAGACATACCACTGGACGATATAATTGATATAACAGTTCTAGTTGACCCTGCGGCAAAAGGGTCGTTCCACTCAGTACTGATGAGCTCATTGAGAGAACGTTCTCAAAAGGTTCAGTTTGAGTATATAATGAAAGAGATTTCAAATCAGGTTAACGATATTTCTCCTGTAGCTGTAAATACTGCAAACTTTTCAGGCGAGCAGTTCAGGATTCAGGATAGATTCGTAACCCGGGAGGGGAGTAACATAATGCCTAACTCAGTACAGCACAATGTGCCTGCATGGAGCCTGTTTGCCATCTTCTTCATTGTTGTATCACTTGCAGGAAACATCATTAAGGAGAGGGAGGGAGGCAGTTTTACCAGACTGTTAACTATGCCGTGCACATATGCAGAATATCTGATCAGCAAGTCTATAGTATATCTGATTGTTGCACTTGTGCAGTTTACACTGATGCTTCTTATTGGGGTATATGTATTGCCTCTGACGGGCCTTCCTGCTCTTGAACTCGGGCACTCATTCACAGCTCTGTTCTTTATAGGTTTTGCTGTTGCTGTGGCTGCAATAGGATATGGTATAGCAATCGGGAATATTGCCAGAACTCATCAACAGGCATCTGTTTTTGGGGCGGTGTCGGTTGTAATACTGGCTGCTATAGGGGGTGTCTGGATTCCGCTTTTTCTTATGTCTCCACAGATGCAGCTTATTAGTAAGCTCTCTCCCATGAACTGGGGAATGTCTGGCTTTTACAGTATATTTCTCCGTGACGAGGGACTTATATCTGTACTCCCGGAAAGCTTTGCACTTCTGGCTTTTGGTGTCGCCTGCTTCATGCTTGCGCTATACTCAAGAAAAAAAATGAAATTGTTTTCATAATAAATAACATCAACACTATGGATGAACTTATTCTTAAACTAAAACAACAGATTATTGAAGCTCTTAATCTGGAAGAGATTACACCTGAAGATATTGACACAGATGCGCCACTTTTTGGAGAGGGGTTAGGACTTGATTCAATAGATGCGCTTGAACTTGTTATCCTTTTGGAAAGAGAGTATGGGATAAGGATGGAAGATCCTAAAGCAAACAAAGAGGTCTTTAGATCAGTAAGGACACTTGCTGAGTTTATTGAGAAGAACAGGAAAGCTTAGTTTTAAAGCATTACTTCAATGCTCATATCGCTAGTAATGGCTTTCCCGTTTGCACTTCCCGGTTTAAATCTGGGAAGTCTGCGAACTGCTTTGGCTATCTTTTTCTGAACAATACGATCATCAAACTGTGGGGCAGTTCCGTTAATGGGCCTGCCTCTTTTTGTGACAGAAAAGTTGATGCGGATTGTTGAGGGGTGGTCTTTATAGTCTTTGAATTCTTTCCTGAGGTTGTTTATGAGTTCTGTTTTAAGTTGATTTACTCCACCTGGGAAAACCGGAGCAATCTGTCGCTTCTGTGAAAAGAGCGGAATTAGATTAAAAAAAAACAGCACCCACAGAATAAAAATTTTTTTCATTATTCAATTTTTGAGCGGTAAATGGGGTTCGAACCCACGACCCTCAGCTTGGGAAGCTGATGCTCTACCGACTGAGCTACTACCGCAATTAGACTACAAATATATCAATTTTCCTCCCTTACCAGCAAAATAGCGTCAACTTCGCCACCCAGAGTTGATGAGTTTACTCTATAAACAAACCGGCCCTCTCTTCTTTGAACAACTGAGCCCATTTCAACCCATCTGTTCGATTTGTAGTTATAAACTCTGTACTCTCCTTCATTCAGATAATTCAGTTTGAAAATAGCCCTTCCATTACCGGAGTAATCCACGTAATAGTTTTCTCCAAAGTATGTTCTGGCTTTCTTATCACCCCTTTGCCATCCTTTACCCCTCAGCTTTTCCGGTTCAATTATTATGCGATTTTCTCCTGGTATCATCAGGTAATCATATATTGAATAGAAAGTATCCTCTGCGAGCTCTTTCAGATTATCAGGAGAGACCCATGCACCATAAGGATTCTCTTTATAGTATGTATATGGAGTTTCAAATGTAATAGCTAGTGTTCTCTCTTTAAATCTGTCCCATATCCACCCCTCAGCATATCGGGATGCGACGGCTGAGAATTGTTGATCCTCCTCCCTGTAAAATCTTCTGTCATCCATTGTAAGTGAAGATAGCAGCAGCTGATCATTCAGAAATTTTTCAGTTGTTGATTCTCCTGTATGTATCCAGTATGATGCAGAGTTTGCTATCTGAGAATGCATATTCAGAAGCAAATCGAGAGGATTCTGAGCAGTTATCCTCTCAAGTGTGCTTTTAAGAGCTTTAACTTCAGGCATTGTTAAAGAATCTGGCCTGTCCCAGTTAATCTCAATATTCACTCCTGTAGATGTAGATCGGGAATAGCCTCCGTAAACACCATCAGGATTTATAAAAGGAACTATGTAAATTATGCTGTTCTTCCTCAAGTCAGAAGCCTCGGCCTTGTCTGATATGATGAAGTCTGTAAGTGCCTCTAGGTGCCAGCTGGCAGGTTGCTCACTTGGGTGTGAACGACCGTGAATCCAGATTCTTTTCTTGTTAACATTATTGGATTGTGGGTCTGTTATTGTAATCATCTCAATAGGTAAGCCCAAGCTGCTTTGTCCTATCTCTTCCCTAACTACAAATGATTTTTGAGACCACTCACCAAGTTTCTCATTGTGCCTGCTCCATGTGTAGGGGATAAAGTGAGAAATATAAACTGTATCCTGTTTGAATTTTTTTACCAAATGACCTTTTTCAGGGTTCTCACCTGAGGTAAACCTTGTGAAATTTTCACCATTGTAGCTATAGAAAGGCCTTATTGCTTCAGAGTTTTTTATGTTCAGATGAACCATCTTATCCTTTACACCCACCATTCTGAAATAGTACCACCTAGCACTCGGTCTTAAAGTTGTGTCAATAGGATTCAGTGGATCAAACCTGGAATCAATCTGATAAGATATGTAGAGTGTTGAATCTCCATTTTTTGGGCTGAACCAGACAGAGTCAATCATCTTTGCAGAACCAAGGCTGCCAGACTCAAATTCAGTGCTGAATAGTATTTGTGAAAAAAGATTACCGCTGCACATCAAGAGTGGCAGCAGTACAAATAGTTTAAGTCTTGTCATTAGTTGTAATTCCCTGGGTTTTTTCTATAGATCAGTGGCTTTAACTTTTACAACTTTGCCTTTGTTCGAAAAAGCAAGTTCTGAATTGTTTTTTTTCTTTTCTTGAATGAGTCTGTGAAAAGCGAGGTTCAAACCATTGAGTATGCTCTGTCGTAGCTCTTTAGTCTCCAGTTCGCTCATAATTAATTAGTTTGTTGTAGGTGGGTTTGTTGTAAATCTTAGGTTCCATACTCTTTCCGCCCTCAGCTATAAGCTCTTGCGGAATGGTAGAGTTGTTTATTATCATCCAGTATTCACATAATGGAATATATAGCGAAAATAAGTTTTTTATTCCAATATCGTACCTTCTTCTTATGGTTTTTTCTTCAATATTATGCCCCCCTGACGCCACTCTCATCTTAACTCTCTCTACTGCAAGGTTTGGCATTGATAACCAAAAAAAGAGCAATGTTACCCTGTATCCTCTCTCTTGAGCGTATTTGATGATTTTCGCATAAATCCGGGTTGCTAACGTTGTCTCAATCGCAAAATCCGTGCCGTTGGCCATGAGGTTGTTAATACGCTCTATCATAATCTTTCCAGCCTGAATTGATACACTTTCAGGTTTGAATGGAGATATACCTCTGGCTATTTCATCTGCATTTACAAATTCCTTGCAATCCAGCATTTCCGGAAGTATTGTATATGATGCTGTAGTTTTTCCGGCACCGTTGCACCCTGAAATTATATATAGTTTGGGCATAGGAACATATTAATTGGACAAATCAAATATAGCTATTTTTTTTGGGATGCCCCATAGGCAAAAAGGGCAAAATCACCCTTACATGGATCTCCGGGAAAGATTGTTTTAAGATAGGATGTAATCTCTAAGGCAGTAGTTATATCTGAACTTTTTCTTTGTGTTATACCCAGTTCGAGTGCCATCCTGTGAACATGAACATCAAGAGGAATTATTAGTGATTCTGGTGATGTGTTTTTCCATACACCCAAATCAACTTTACCGTCGTCTCTAACCATCCAGCGTCTGAACATGTGAATCTTTTTGTTAGCCGCTTTTGGATTCATCTTACGTCCAAAAATGCATACTCTATACTCTTCAGGTTTAAGCTTTTCCAGAGAACTATTCTGGGAATAGTACTCCCTGAGATTGCTTAGGATAATGGATATTTCACTCCATTTAATAGTTCTGTGGAGAGATGTATGGTCATCTCTGTAGTTTCCAGCCATAACATAGTGAAAAGGTCTCCACTCCATCTCATCCATCAGCCTGTTGCAATCCCTGACAATCATCTCTCTTCTGCCCCATGCCAGATGTGCGCACAATAACCCTGATATCTCAATATCAATGAGAGAAGCTTCTCCTTTAACCCAGAGATTTTTAAAGTGGCTGGGAAAAATTATTGGATCGCATTTAAAGTAATCAATATGATTGTATTTATCGGCTAACTCTAGTAGGGTAGGCATATGAGTATTTTTTAACCATCTGCAAAGATAACATCTTATCCTTAATGAATTATTGGCATAAATTTTGTAACTAAAAGTTTAGTTGTATAACTATTAAAATAGTTGATAATGGAGAAGCGAAAAGTAAAAGAGCTAACAAAGGCAGAGTTGCAAATTATGCAACTGCTTTGGGACAAGGAGAGTGCATACGTTAACGACCTCCTTGAAGAGATGCCGGAACCTAAGCCGGCGTACAATACTGTATCCACTATTGTTAGGATACTTGAGAAAAAAG
>CAZPRX010000010.1:0-14777 GCA_964588835.1 uncultured Muribaculaceae bacterium | reverse complement strand
TTGTCTCTCGGCTGTTTTCTCCAGATTAGGGGATATGATACTCAGGTTTTCGAAAAACACTCCGTGCCGGGAGGGTTATGTGCCAGCTGGAAAAAGGGGGAATTTACCTTTGACGGCTGCCTCCACTGGGTATTAGGATCGGACTCAGGAAGCCCCTTTTACAAGCTGTGGAGTGAATTGCTTGACATGAAATCCATAGAATTCGTCAACCATGAAATCAGGGTAGCTATTGAGCTAAAAGATAATGCAGACAAGTATGGCAGCAAAGTTTTTCAACTTTATACAAATATTGATAAACTTGAAACCTACTTACTTGACCTGGCACCTGAAGACAAAGATGTAATAAGAAGTTTGGTAAAGTTAATCCGGGTGATGCAGAGTTATGAACTCCCGCCCATGATTGAGAACATATCTCAATTGCAGCCACTTAAGCAGAAAATGGGAATGATAAAATATCTGCCATTCATCTTTAATTATCTGAGATGGAAAAACGAGACCAATTTTTCTTTTGCACGAAAGTTTAAAAACCGATTTGTGAAAGAGGCATTTGAGCTGCTTTTTGATGGCGATGAGGTTAATCTTATGGTTATGGCAATGCCTCTCGCTTATTTTGACAAAAAAAGCGCAGGTTATCCTGTAGGCGGATCGGCAAAATTTGCAGGGAGGGTAGCCGATAAGTATAAATCTCTTGGAGGGACTATACGTTGTAATGCAGAGATTAAAAAAATTGTTGTAGAGGATAATATCGCAAAAGGGGTGATGCTAAAAGATGGCGCCACTGTCTATTCTGATATTACTGTCTCTGCTGCAGACTGGCACTTTACGGTTTTTAAAGCACTTGATGGAAGATATTTAAACGACAATCTCAAAAAGCTTGCTGAGCTGAAAAGGCTAGAGGTTTACCCTTCAATAATGCTTGTCTCTTTAGGTGTTTCAAGAGGTTTTAAGGAGTTTCCCCATTTTTTCCGATTCCCCATGGAGCAGGAGTACACCTCACCGGACGGAACAGTGTATAACAGGATTGAAGCACATATATACCACTACGATCAGACAGTTGCACCTAATGGGAAGACCGTGATTGCGATGAGTTTCTATACCAGAAACGGAGAGTTCTGGATCAACCTGAGGGAGAGTAACCGAGAGGAGTACAACCGATGCAAAACTCTTTTTGCTGCGGTAATGATTGACTACCTGGATAAAAAACTTGGAGGGGTAAAAGAGTGCATAGAGGAGAGCGATGTCTCAACACCCGCAACTTATCACAGATATACCGGAAATTGGAAAGGGAGTGCACAGGGATGGTTTCCTGCGAAAAGCCTCCTTGCGCCCTCTCCGGTATCGGCAACCCTTCCTGGGTTAAAGAATTTCTACTACACAAGCCACTGGTCAATTCCGGGAGGCGGATTACCATCGGCCTTAAAGAGTGCTCACGACCTGGCGCAGATAATAGATATTAAACTCAAACAAGGTTAGCATCTGTTTGGATATAGGCAAATCGGGTTAAATACTTACCGGCGGTCAGTCTTGCCATCAGGTAACTGATTGTTGACTCTGCACCTTGGTTCAAATTAACATGAGTCTCCTCAAGCCCGTCATAACAACCACCTGTGCAAGGATTGTATACAATCTGGTTTAAACGGTTTTTCCCAAGAAACCAGTTAAATGCAATTGATATCTTATTTAAATACTCTTCATCTTTGAATAGATCGTAAAATGTACTTAGGGTTAGTATTGTATATGCTACATCAATAGGTTGCTCTCCGTACCCTTCAGTGTCATCGCCTTTTTTTAGCCAGCCTTTATTTGAGATTACCACTATTCCACCTCTCTTAAAGGTTTTGGAAAGCAGGAATTTTAATGACTTTATTGATATTGTCTTATAAGCCTGGTCATCTGTAGCCATCCACGCATAGAGCATGCCCTCTGATAAAGAGCTGTTTGCGTAAGTGAGATAACTTTCAAACCACATCCACTCTTTTGAGGACTCGTGCTTAAACATCTCTGAAAGCCTGTCGGCAAGAGTCTTTATAAGGCCGATATTCCCTTTGGAGGGTTTGTATGTATTGTAAAAGTAGAGGCCTTTAATAATGAAAGCCATCGCTCTGCTGGAGTAAATATCTTTAACACCTGGTAAAGCCCGTTTCATTATTTTATTTGCCTTTGCGACTAAATTCTCCGGTAAAACCGAGCTGTGTGAGATAAAGAATCCTATTGCCCAGATTGCTCTACCAATTGCGTCATCAAGATTGACGCTATTCTGGTCTGTAAAATGAGACTCTTTATCTACGTAATTCAAAAAGGTTCCGGATGGTTGTTGACAGAAGTCAATGAAATTAAGATATGTAGTCATAAGATCCAGATCCTGCGGGTCTGAGGTCTGTTTATAGTGCATACAAATTGCGATTAATGCCCTGGCGTTATCGTCAAGTGTGTAGCCGGTATCAATATCCGGTTGATTTATTCTGGCAAACTGAACTATTCCTGTATCTGTTGTCATCTTTTTGATATGGTCCAGGTTGACTGCCGGCAGATTGTATTTTAAAGGAATATCATCCTGAATTACTTTTTTAAATAGCTCTGTATGTGAAATTGCTGAATTTTCCCACGCTGTTGACACTATCTTCTGAAGTGCATTTGAGCTCATTCTCAGTCTTAGTGACTCATCACTTAACATATGAATAACACCCTCTGCAAGCTGGCGGGAATTCCCAAAATCAATAATTATTCCGGTATCCTTATTCATCACCTCTGTCGCGTGCGGTATAGGAGTTGATATAATAGGGCACGCACAACTCATTGCATATGCAAAAGTGCCACTTACTGCCTGAAACGGATTGTTTGTTGTAAAAATATAGATATCTGTCAGCTGCAGATAATCAAGCAGCTCAGGAAGGGCCATAAAGCTGTTAATGAACAAGACATGCTTACCAATTTTTAATTCAGAAACCTTTGCTTCAAGCATCTCCCTGTATCTCTCTCCTTCAGATTTAATAATCGTAGGATGTGTTTTCCCTATGACAATAAAGATAACTTCAGGATATTTTTTAATTATAGCGGGAAGTGCATCAAGAGTGGTCTCTATACTTTTTCCTGAACTTAGCAGACCAAATGTTGTGAGGACTTTCTTCCCTTTTAATTTGTATTTGAGTTTAAGAAGATCTCTGTCTGTGTGAAGTACCAGGTGTGTGCCGTGTGGGATTACAGATATTTTACTCTTTTTAGTATCGTACTCATTAACAAGTATTTTTGAAGAGTTATTTGTCATTACAACAACAGCGCTTACAGCGTCGATGATGTTTTTTACTTTAATCCTTAAGAAGCTATCCGGATTTGGAATAACTGTATGGAAAACCAAAATGACCGGTTTTTGCAAGGTTGTAAGAAACTTCTGAAAGAGATTCCCCTCATTCTCGAACAGACCAAACTCATGCTGAATAAGGACACCCTTGATTAGCTCGTTCCTGTTGATATATTCGGTTAGTTTTGTATAGTCTTTATAGTCAGAGGTGTTGAGAATGTAATCTACTTCATCCGGGTAACTATGTTTCTCAAATGGTGTCTCAAGCGCACATATTTTTATTGAAAATGAGTTGCCGAATTTATTAGAAACAGCAGTAATCAAATCGTGAGAATAGGTTGCAATTCCGCACACTCTTGGAGGGTATGAGGTTAGAACAAGTATCTCGGGAACAAACCCTTTTAGCTTGTCGGTCTCATTTTTATTGATTTCAAACTCCTTTAACAGAGATGGCAGGTTTAGAGATGCACATGCAATCTGTTCGTCTGCAGCTCCGTAATAGATAAAGAGAGTGTCTCCAAATAGGGCAGTACCGGTAGGAAAAACGACATTATTTACCTCGCCTACCAACTCCCATTCGTACTCAGGGGAGAAGAGGGCATAAGGCAGACGTGATATCACTTTTGTAGGGTCGTTTATATCAAGAAGCGCTGCACATGCAGAGTAGACCAAACCTTTTTGTGTCTTCTCAACTCCATGATAAATAAGTAACCAGCCAGCCTCTGTCTCAACAGGTGGACAACCCCCTCCAATATAGGCGTATTCGTGTGGATATAAAGGATCCATAACGATATATCTATGAAAATTGCGAAAATAATCCCTCCAGAAATCTACAGTTAACTCGTCCAGACTTGTAACACTTACAACCTGGATTCCCGGCCGTATTCTGTGAAGGAAGACAAACTTTCCGCCTATTTTTCTGGGAAAGAAAATCAGATTTTTGTCCCACAACATCATCTTTTTTTCCGGGTCTGCCTCTTGATAGTAGAATTTGTGATTTCTATAGTACTTAATATTTATGTTGCTCTCTTTCTCAGCGATATCAACAAATTCAGCATATGTTATAGGTGGAACAACTATCCCCTTTTTTGTGAAATTTACAAGATCAGAAGAAGTTGCCAGTGCTCCTCTCGCATTTATACCGTCGTATGCAGTATATGTCATATAGAAAGTTCCGTCTATATATACTATCCTGGCATCTTCAACCCCATGAGTCTCATAATCAAACTCAGGAGAAATTAATGGCCTGTCCCATCTCTCCACTAGTGTTAACGGACCATCCAGTCTGCAGTAACCTATGCTTGAATAATTTCCTTTACTTACGGCTCGGTATAATATATGAACACTATCACCTACACGTATTACGGCAGGGTTAAGTACACCTTCATTCTCAAACTCATTTGAGCTCTTCTCCAGGATAATTCCCTCTTTCTTTACTATTATCATATTTTAAAGTTCACATTATACGAATTGAAATTCTTACATTATTCTGTTAAAAACATATATAATTATTCTGTAAAGCAGCGATTTTACCTTTAAAAGCATCTTACAACTATATAGTTATATTTGCTTAAATCTATGAGTATGAAAACAAAGTTTTTGCTCCTTGCAGTATTGGCAATAGGATTGTCATCGTGTGATTTAATCCCTGATGGAAAGATATGGGATATTGCCCCGGTTGAATATATTATTCAGGTTTCAAACGCTCAGGGTACAGACCTGCTCAATCAGGACAATCAAAATGCCATTGACACAAGTTTAATAAAAGCGGTTTACAGAGGGGTAGAATACAAGTGCAGCAAAGATCCATACAGCTTTTCAACCAAAGCATATATGCCGCATTTTCATGGCCTCCAGTTGAGTAAACTCTTTCAGAGTAATACATTTGTCCTGAAGTTCGGAGAACTAGACGGGGCAAAAAGCTATTCAAATGAGGAGCTTACGATACTCTGGGGAGACGGCACCTCAGACAAAATAAAATTCAACAGAAAATTTCGCTGGAGATTTAACGGAGATCCGGACATTAGCGAAGAGTGGTTTCTGAACGGCACAAAAGTGTCCGGCAAAACCGTCAAGATTGTAAAATAATTGTAATCAAATTATTACTCTTATCGCCCCCTCAGAACCATAAGTTGCGAAAGGGGCATCCTCATATTTGAGATGGGGAAACTTCTGATTCAGGATTTTAATAAGTTCTGCTCTTAGTGTTCCTTTACCTGTGCCTTAAATTGGATTTATGAGTTCCATAGTAAGATCAAAGCAGGTATCACTACCTGCTTTTTTTGTTATCTTTGATAGATTATACCATTAAAGCATAGATGAAAGCAGAGCACTCATTAAATTGTGATGAAATTAGAGAGATATATTCAAAATATCATTCTTTGCTCTGTTTTTATGCTTCCAAGTATACAAAGTCACACTCTGAAGCAGAAGATATTGTTCACTCTGTATTTACTAAGCTCATAGAGAAGAATCTCTCTCTGAACAATGAAGCTGCATTGAAATCATATCTTTTTTCTTCGGTAAGGAATGCTGCACTAAATAATATAAAGAGAGACAGTATAAAAAAGAGATTTACTGATTATACTACCCTCCATGACAGTGGCGCTGATAATTCAGGATATCTCATTGACAAAATAGAGGCTGAAATTTTATTTGAACTTTTCGCCAAACTTGACCAACTCCCTAAAGAGTGCAATAAAATTTTCAGATTAAGCTATATTGAAGGTATGAGTAATCAGGATATTGCAGACATACTCGGAATATCTGTAAACACAGTTAAAAGTCAGAAGAGTAGAGCTAAACAGCTGTTAAGGCAGTCTCTTAAAGATTTGTTTGTAATAGCAATGTTTCTCCTGAAAAATTACAATTAATAAAACGGGATTCCATCCTTTTAATGTTTTAAGTTGTCCTTGATACAGAGGGCAACTATTTTTTTTAAACTAATAAACAGAGCAATGAACGAAGAACAAACTGAAAGAATAAAATCTCTGCTAACAAAGAGTCTGCTCTCAGAGTTACACGAAAGCGAGAGATCTGAACTTGATTCCTGGAGAGAACTCTCAGACCAGAATGAGGCGTTTTATAAAAGACTTCACGACAGGGAGTATTTAAAGAGCAGATATAAAGATTATAAAAAGGTTACATCTGAAAAGCCCCGCCTGCTATTTAATCCTATTTTCAGGCGTGTTGCTGCAATACTAATCGCAGGTCTTGTTATCGCAATCTTTGCATATCAGCTGATTATTGAAATTAATGAGCAGAGACTACTTGAAGGTGATACTCAGTTTGAGGATGTAACACTTATAGTTGACGGATCAAGAAGAATAAACCTTAACTCAGTTGAAAACAATGCAGACGTTGAAAGAATGTTTGTAAAAATTGATGAAAATACAATAAAGTACTATCCTCAGAATAATAAAAAAGCAGCTGAGCATCGTATAGTTGTACCAGTGATAAAGTTATTCAGGATTATCCTTCCTGATGAGTCTGTTGTATGGCTAAATTCAAAAAGTTCACTTGCCTATTGTACAGATTTTAAGTCAACTTCAAGAAGAGTGGCCCTTGAGGGGGAAGGTTTTTTTGACATATCAAAAGATAGTGCAAGGCCATTTACTGTACATACAGATGGTATGATAGTTAATGTAACAGGTACTCAGTTTAACGTAAAAGCTTACAAAGAGAATGCAAATGTGGAAGCTACTCTGGTTGAGGGGAAAATCAATGTTGGATTTATAAACAGAGAGGGAAAGAGTGATGAGTACAATCTGAAGCAGGGAGAGCAGTCTGTTTATAATAAAGATGAGAGGGGAATAGAGGTAAATGATGTAAATACTGCTATGTACACCTCCTGGAAAGAGGGTGTGTACTTTTTTGACAGAAAACGCCTTGAGGATATAATGAAAGATCTGGGAATTTGGTATGGTCTGGAGGTTATATATCTGAACAACAGCGTAAAGGATAGAGTTTTATCAGGGAAACTGAGCAGGGAAGATACACCGGAAGAGCTGCTTGCTACGTTTGCCAGGATGGTTCCCGGCCATATAAAGATAAATGGAAGAACAGTAACTATATACTAATTTATTACCTACTAACTAAACTTAATTATGAAAAAAAACAAAGGGTATAAAAATTTGTTTGTTTTCTTTTTCTTGTATGCACTGATTATGTGTACCGGTGATGCTTATGCACAGTCACAGAAAGATGTGTACAATGTAAAGCTTAACAATGTTACATTTAAGGAGGCGATGGTACAGATAACATCGCAAAGTAACTACTTCTTTGTCTATGAAGACGTTGATATTGTAAAAATTCCCAAAATCACAAAGGAGTTCAGATCAAGTACAATCAATCAGATTATGGAGGGGTGTCTTGAGGGTACAGGTCTCACATTCACTATTGATAAAAAGGTAATTTACATTAAGAAGACAACAGAGAGGAGCATCCCCTCAAAAGATCAGAAAAAACCGGGAGAGACAATAGATTCACTCTACGTGTACGGGAAGATAACCGATTTAAACAATGATCCGCTTCCCGGAGCATCTGTGGAGATTAAAGGGGAAAAAGGGAAAGGAGTAATCTCAGATTTTGATGGAAATTATAAAATAAGGGTTGAGGATCTGTCTAAACAGAATGCTCTTGTTTTTAATTTTCTGGGAATGAGACCCCAGGAGGTTGCCATAAATGGACAGAGATTTATTAATGTAGCACTCAGAGAGGCGGAAAATGAACTGGAACAGATTGTTGTTGTGGGCTATGGTGTAACCAGGAAGAAGGATATTGCCGGCTCAATAGAAAATATAAGTGCCGAATCTCTGGCAAAGTCAAACAGCTCTAATTTTCAGAGAGCTATACAAGGAAAGATGTCAGGTGTTCAGATAACTTCAACTTCCGGAATACCGGGGTCATCATTTTCAATTAATATCAGGGGCCGCGGCTCAATAAATGCCGATACACAGCCTCTCTACATTATTGATGGTGTTCAGGTTACAAATGGAGCTCAGACAACAAATATTCTAACGAATGCAGACGTGCTTGCAGGTCTTAATCCGGAAGATATTGAGTCAATAAGCGTCCTGAAAGATGGTGCATCGGCCTCAATATACGGAGCTCAGGCAGCAAATGGTGTAGTAATTATCACCACAAAAAAGGGAGCCTCCGGGAAAACCAAAGTATCAGTAGCAGCAACAGCAGGGGTTCAGGAGATAATTCGCAGAGTTCCTCTTCTAAACGGAAGACAGTGGGCAGAATTTGCTCTTCTGGAGTATAAAAACTATGATGAATATTATGGGACTAACTCCTACCAGGAGAAGCTTGACCTGTTTAAAAGCTTTGGATGGGGGGATGACGGCTATTCAAATGCTCCTACAACTGATTGGTATGATGAAATATTCAGAAGGGCACTTGTACAGAATTATCAGGTAAGCATGTCCGGTGGCGGAGAGAATACAAAATTCTATACCTCGCTGGGTTATAACAAAACCGATGGGATTATTAAGCATACCGGATTCAGCAGAATCTCCGGAAGGCTCAACCTTAGCCACGCAATCACTCCTTGGCTAACTTTCAACACCAATAACACATTCAGCGGAACAACACACAATCAGTCATCAACTATTGGTGCTGCCAACCCTTCCAGAACGGCAATGTTTCTTCTTCCCGGTGTGTCACCAAGAGATTCTGAAGGAAATTACTACTCAGATTTACAGTATGGATATTTTCTATACAATATTCCGCAAATGCTTGAGTTAAATGAATATATAGGTAAAACTAATAACCTTATCTCTGCAAATGACCTCACTTTTAAAATCCTGAAAGGACTTGAATTTAAAAGTAGCTATAATCTGGATCTGACATGGCTCAATGAGCACCAGTTCAGCGATCCGCGGACCAGGCTTGGATCAAGGGTAAACGGAGCTATAATAGCAAACTCTTCAGACATTGGAAAATTTCAGTCTGAGCAGGTTCTTACATATAATACAACTATAAAAGATATACACAGGATTAGTGCAGTTGCCGGGTTCTCATACAGTAGCTATAAATATCATATGATTGGTGCTGAGGCCAATGGTGTCTCAAGTCCGGATCTTACACTGCTTAGCAGTGCTGCTACCCCCATTTCTACAATGGAGGATTACACTGAATGGAAAATGGCCGGCTTTTTCGGAAGGGCCAGCTACACATTTAAAGATAAGTACATACTCACAGGTACAATAAGATACGACGGATCATCAAGGTTTGGTGCCGATAATAAATGGGGAACATTTCCTTCAGTTTCATTCGCATGGAGAATGAAGGAGGAGAAATTTCTTAAAGATGTTGAGTGGCTGAATGACCTTAAACTAAGAGCAAGTTACGGTATAACAGGAAATGCCAGTATAGGAAACTACGTATCGCAGAGACTTTATGATGCAAACTCATCCTATAACGGATCATCAGGTATTATTCCATCTTCTATAGGTAACCAGAAACTTACCTGGGAGAAGAAGCACTCAAAGAATGTGGGTATAACAGCAGGCTTTTTTGACGGCAGGATAAATGCAAATATTGACCTTTATATGGACGACACTAAAGATTTGCTCTACTACAGAATAATCCCTCAGACAACCGGTTTCAGCATTATCCCTTCAAACATGGGTGGTGTAAGGAATCAGGGAATGGATATCCAGCTTAATACCATAAATATTAACGGTGAAGATTTCAAATGGGAAACATCAATTAATGTATCTCTTGCAAAGAATTTTATTACAGAGCTGCAGGATGGGCTGGAGGAGCTGGGTCAGTATAAGGTGGGCAAGCCTATCACTGCTGAGTATGTTTATCAGTGGGCAGGGGTAAACAGCTCAGATGGTCGTCCTATGTATTATGATAAAGATGGATATATTACCTACAATCCAACTCTTGAGGACAGGGTATGGACAAAGGGTCTTGATCCTACTTTCTTTGGAGGTATGGAAAACACTATCTCATGGAAAAACTTCACTCTCTCTTTCTTCTTCCAGTTCCAGATGGGAGCGCTCAAGTACTGGAGTGACAAAGCCGTGTTAATAGGTCAGGCTGCAGACAACAATTTGCTTTCCGATATTTATAACTCATACTGGAGGAAGCCGGGTGATAATACCTGGGTACCTAAGCCTGTAATTGACGGATTGTATCCGGGAAATCCAATGAAGTATGATAATAACGGAGATCCATCTATGAGTCTCATCTATGAATCTACAGACTTTATAAAATTAAAAAATATTAACCTAAGCTACAATATACCTCAGAAACTTGTTAAGAAACTAAAAATTGAGGATGCTCAGATATATGCTAATGCATATAACTTATGGACTGCTACTCCTTATCAGGGTTACGACCCGGAATCTGTTGGTTCAGACAGAGGACTCTATCCTCAGTCAAAGAGTTTAAGTATAGGTATTAAGATTAACTTTTAATCACTCCGGACATGAAAAAAATTAATATAATAATTGTTACAATTTTTGTGCTTTTTGCAAACTCATCTTGCGAATCTATGCTTGATGTGAGTACAAAGCATGCATTGCCGCAAGATAAAATCAAAACTGTAGCCGGTTGTGAGAGTCTTATAATAGGTGTATACGACCAGTTGCAGGACGGATATTATGCAGGAAGAGATCTTATTTGTATTCCGGATGTTCTGGGTGACAATACCCAGCTCTCTCCTGGAGCAACAAGCTACTCCGGCCAGTATAACTTTAAGCCAAACTATAATCTTGATATATGGGAAATAGCATATAAGCAGATAGGAGCTTTAAATGAGGCAATTTTCTATTTGTCACAGCTGGAACAGACAGCAAAGGTTAAATCACTAACAGGTGAGGCACTCTTTCTCAGAGCGTATAACTACTTTAACTTAAGTATTATATATAGTCGTGTGCCGGGTAAATTGGTTGAGAATTTCAATCTTTGCGTTCCACTGCTTACTGAACCATTCTTCAACGAGGGTGGAAGCATTACAGAACAGGCATCTGTTCCAAGGGCAACAGTAGATGTGGTATGGGCCCAGATTGTTAAAGATCTTAATGACTCTTACACTTTGCTGAATAACAATGACGGATCAAATTTCCCTTTCAGGGTTTCAGCTCTTGCGGTAAAAGCTTTCCAGTCCAGGGTATATCTTTACAAGGGTGATTGGGATAATGCAATAACTGCAGCAAGTACAACAATCACAAACTCAAATGTGAAATTGCACGATGGTATCTACACAGATATTTTTTCAAAAGGGACTGAGTCAATCTGGCAACTCCATTTTACAATTACAGAGAACTTAAAGTCTGTTTCGCTTCACTCTACTTATGGTACTCTGGATAACGGAGCAAGGGATGAGGATGGTTTTGGTGACGGAACAGGGCCGGGAGATGCTCAGCTCTCTGTATCACCTGACTTTATCAATATTATTGACAAAGACAATGATAAGAGATTTGGTGCACTGAGAAAGGTTCACTATTACGGGCAGGATTTGTGGTGGACAACTAAGTTTAACAGTTGGGGCGGTGCATTTGGACTGGACGATGTTCCACTTATCAGAATCTCCGAGATGTATCTTAACAGGGCTGAAGCTTATGCTCATCTGAAAAATTACACAATGGCACGCAATGATATAAATGCCTTGAGAAACATAAGAGGACTTGAAGATACCGATGTGGCAAACTCAGAACTGCTCAGTGAGATTCTTCTCCAGAGAAGGATTGAGCTGGCTTTTGAGGGACACAGGTTCTTTGATATGAAGAGGCTTGGATTACCAATTTCCAGACCTAACGGTCTTCCTGAAATACCTTACGCAGACTATCGGGTTGTAGCTCCTATTGGTGCTACAGAGATGGATGTAAACAAGAAATTAGTTAACAACCCCGGATATTAAAATTATGAAAAATTTACTATACTTCAATTTTGTATTCCTTTTATCCCTGCTGATCAGCGGGTGTGAAAAAGAGGACCGAACTTATCAGGGACCTCAGTATTATGAATTCAGTGCATTTGAAAACAGACAGGGTACCATAAGTAATATTCTTCAGAAAGAGAACAACAAAGTGGGGCTTGACTCTATCTGCATTCAGCTGGTAAAAACATCCACCGGAAATGTAACCGTAAACTATGAAATAGTTCAGAAACTGTACTATCTGACAGATAAAGATAACTATGTAGAGGAGGTTCCTGCCGGGACTGACCTGTCTGTTGTTGATACAGTTTATTCAACTGCTGTACTGGGTGTTGACTACCAGATTGTAACAGGAACAAACTCTACTTTTACTCCTGCTACAATGACAGGTTCTTTAATTATCCCCCGCGGAGAATATTTTGGGTACATACAGATAAACATGCTTAAAAAGGGAGGAAAGAATTTTTATGTGGTTCTGAAGGATTCTCCTGATACAAAAGCAAATAAACCTACATCTATTCTCAACTACAAAATTGCACCTGATAAAATATACTACTTCACAGAGAAGTTCCTTACCGAAATTCCTGATACATGGACTTTGATAGATAAAGATGGAGACGGGTACAACTGGGAGTACTACAAGAGCCACGCAACTTCCGATTCTTACAGAAGTGGTGGTGTGGGTGCCCTTACACCTGAGAACTATCTGGTTTCACCGCTTATAAATATAGGCAGCACTATGGATAAGGTCATGCTTACTTTTGATATCTCTGCCGGAGATGAAGATTATCCGGAAGAGAATTATAGGGTGGTTATTTCAGAGTCTCCAATTACTCTTGAAAACTGTCGTGAGGCAACCATATTGAGAGACTGGACAGAGCTGGATGAGACCTATGCAGATGACAAGACAGAGACAATTGACATTACCCAGTACAAAGGGAAGAGTGTCTACATAGCCTTTGTTCACGGAAATTGTACAGATTGCTACTATATCCGTCTTTCAAATGTGAATGTATTTGGATTGTAAATTAGATAAAAATTAATAAAATGGTATTAGACGAAAGGCTTAAACAGATTTTCATTGATTTAACTTCTATAGATGCTATTTCCGGCAATGAAGCTCCGGTTGCCGGGTATATAAAAAAGTTCATAGATAATTTTGGGTTAAAGTTTTTTTCAGATGGGGCAAATGTTTTGTCAAATGGAAATTCAGGCAATTTGATTGTTGAAATACTTGGGGGTGGAGAATATCTGCTTGCAGCCCATATGGACACTCCAAGATCTACTGCCGGCCTAAAGCATCAGTTCCATCAGGACCGAATTACTTCAGACGGGACAACTCCGCTGGGAGTTGATGACAGAGGAGGCCTTTCGTCTATACTTTTTGCCCTTGAGCGGGCAGCAAAAGAAGGGAAATTAAAGCCATCAACGCTACTTTTCACAGTTTGCGAAGAGACAACACTTGCCGGGTCTCTGTTTTATAAACCGGCTCCAAATATTAAATACGGTTTTGTGTTTGATTCGTATCTTCCTCCGGGCAGCTTTGTATCTGAGACATGCGGTGCAATAAACTTTGAACTCGTTGTACGGGGTGTCTCTGCCCATGCGGGAATATCTCCTGAAAAGGGTGTAAATGCAATTAAAATTGCTGCCGAGGCAATGGCCGGTTTCCCATTTGGAAGGGTAGATGAAGTAACTACCGCTAATATTGGAATTGTAAAAGGGGGGACGGGGACAAATGTAGTATGCGATGAGGTTCATATGACAGGAGAGATAAGAACTGACTTTACCCATTATGGAGAGGAGATTATGGCAAAAGTCATAAGCGACTTCAATAAGGTATGTGAAAAATATGGCGGTAAGCTGGAGTCAAAGCACTTCTGGGATTTTCTGCCATACTCCATCAAAGAGGATGACAAACCATACACTCATTTTTCAAGAATAGCAAAGAGCCTGGGAATCAATCCGTCAGCAAAGAAATCAATGGGTGGCAGCGACGCTAATTCATTGAATGCAAAGGGTATAAAAACAATAAATCTAGGAGTGGGGGCTCAGAACCCACACGGGAATGATGAGTTCATTCTTTATGAGGATCTAACAATGGCATCAGAGATCGCCTATCAATTATTAACGACAGAAATAGAATAAATTATGAAAAACAGAACACTCTTTATTGCAATAATTATATTATTGCATCTGGCATCTTGTAGTCAGAATCCACAGACAGAACTCAAATATGAGGCTGAAAAGATAGATTCAAAAGGCACTCTTGTTATAGAGGGAGGAGGAGACAGAATTGAGGTAATTTTAAAAACAATTATTGATTACAGCGGAGGAGAGAATTCAAAAGTGCTGGTTGTACCATTTGCAAGTGGATTTGCAGAGGAGACCGGGATGAAGCAGAGTGAAGAGTTCAGAGTTTTAGGTTGTAAATCTGCGGATTATATTTTTTGTGAAAAGGATAGTATTGACACTCCATCTAGTCTGGCTAAGCTGGAGGGAGTAACTGCAATATTCTTTTCCGGGGGCGATCAGGTTATTTTAAGTGACTATCTGGAGGGGACACTGTTTCTTGAAAAA
>CAZPRX010000009.1:0-15929 GCA_964588835.1 uncultured Muribaculaceae bacterium | reverse complement strand
TAGTAGCAGAGGAGGGCTCTTATGTGAGTTATCTTGAGGGGTGTACTGCTCCTCAAAGAGATGAAAATCAATTGCATGCTGCGGTAGTAGAGATTGTAGTGATGAAGGATGCTGAGGTAAAATACTCAACTGTTCAGAACTGGTATCCCGGAGATGCTCAGGGTAAAGGCGGTATATACAACTTTGTAACCAAGAGGGGTATATGTAAGGGAGAAAATAGCAAGCTCTTCTGGGCACAGGTGGAGACCGGCTCGGCAATAACATGGAAATACCCAAGCACAATTTTAAGAGGAGACAACTCTATCTCGGAATTTTACTCAGTTGCAGTTACTAACCACCACCAGCAGGCCGATACCGGGACAAAGATGATTCATATAGGGAAGAATACAAGAAGCAGGATAGTCAGCAAGGGTATCTCTGCAGGGGTAAGCCAGAATAGCTACAGGGGCCTGGTAAAGATTCTTCCAAATGCTGAAAATTCAAGAAATTTCACTCAATGTGACTCTTTGTTGCTAGGTGATAAGTGCGGTGCCCATACTTTTCCTTACATAGAGAATGAGAATGAAACTGCAATACTTGAGCATGAGGCTACAACCTCAAAGATATCTGAGGATCAGCTTTTCTATTGTCAGCAGAGAGGAATCGGCATGGAGGACGCAGTGGGTCTAATTGTTAACGGATACGCAAAAGAGGTTCTTAATCAACTTCCTATGGAGTTTGCAGTTGAAGCTCAAAAGCTTCTTCAGGTAACTCTTGAAGGTAGCGTTGGATAATAAGCTATATAATGGAGAGTTTATTTAGTATTGATAATATTCTTTTTTCAATTGCCGGACAGGGAGTCAGTCTAGTAGAGATTCTCTCGGTTGCTGCCGGACTTACATGTGTATATCTGGCCACCAGAGCCAAGATTGCTAACTTCTGGGTGGGGTATATTTACAATATTTTGTTATTCGTCCTTTTTTACCAGAAGGGGCTTTATTCAAGTATGCTGGTGCAACCAATTTCATTTGCAATAAACTTCTACGGCCATTGGAGGTGGACACACCCTGCAAAGGAGGAGGCAAACAGCCAGAAGCAATTAAAGATAACACTCCTCTCGGCAAAGGAGCGCCTCTTTCACGCTGCCCTCATGGTGGTGTTCATGATTGTATGGGGAGTTGTACTCACTTTTCTTGATGATATCTTTCCATCTGTTTTCAGTGAGGCAAAGAAACCATATCTGGATGCGTTTGTTACTGGCGCAATCCTTACTGCTCAATACCTCTCAGCTCAAAAGAAACTCGATTGCTGGGCGGTTTGGTTCGTTGTAAACATAACAAATATAACTCTCTATCTGCTAGCAGGCCTTGCCTTCCTTCCTATGGTGAGTGCGGGATATCTCATACTTGCCTTTATGGGCTTTGCAATGTGGAAAAAGTTGTGGAGAGAAAACAAATAGATAAATAAACAAATTGATATATGCTTACGATTAAAGGCTTAAGTGCCTCTATAGATGGAAAAGAGATTTTGAAAGGTATTGACCTCCATGTAAAACCGGGAGAGATACACGCTATAATGGGACCAAACGGCTCCGGAAAGAGTACTCTGTCGTCAGTTTTAGCTGGAAGGGAGACCTTTGAGGTCAACGGAGGTGAGGTTATTTTTGAAGGGGTCAATCTGCTTGAGCTCAATCCGGAGGAGAGGGCAAGGATGGGTATTTTTCTTGGTTTTCAATATCCTGTTGAGATACCGGGAGTGAGCAATGTAAACTTCATGAAAACTGCAATAAACGAAAAGAGGAAATTTCAGAATCTTCCACCCATGACCGCTGCAGAATTTCTTAAACTTATGAGAGAGAAGATGGCTGTTGTGGAGATGGACAACTCATTCTCAAGCAGAGGTGTTAACGTAGGGTTTTCAGGAGGAGAGAAGAAGAGAAATGAAATTTTCCAGATGGCAATGCTTGAACCTAAACTGGCAATACTTGACGAGACAGACAGTGGCCTTGATATAGACGCACTAAGAATTGTAGCAGCCGGAGTCAATAAACTAAAGACAAGCGAAAATTCATTCATAATAATAACTCACTACCAGCGTCTTCTGGACTACATTATTCCTGACGTGGTACATGTTTTATACGATGGCAGAATTATTAAAACAGCAGGTAAAGAGCTGGCCCTCGAGGTTGAGGAGAGAGGTTACGACTGGCTAATAAAGGGAGAGTAATATGGGATTGCAAGTTAAATATTCACCGGAGATACCGGAGGTATTCAGATGCAGGGTTCCTCTGGAGGATACGGGTCAGGTTTACCTGATGAATGGACTTCTGCGGGAGAGCTATTCAGATAAATCTGGTATTGAGATAGTGTCCGGAGAAGAGTCTGGCTTTATCATCAATGTTCCTCAAGGCACATCGCAGGAGGGCTCTGTGCAGCTTATCAGTATAAGAGACAGTTCAAACACAACTCCTGTCTCAATGGAAAACGAAATAAATGTGGGTAAAGGCTCCTCTTCAAGTTTTCTTATTTGTACTCATACTTTGTCGCTAAACGAGTTTGTCACCGAATCTTCTATAAGGATTGAGGCGGAGGAAAATTCATCTTCTCATATTGTAGTAATGCAAAACGAGCATAATCTCTCTTCTCACAAGATTAATTTTACAATTAATCTACAGAAGGGAGCCTTTGTGAGAGTAAACATTGTAACTCTTCACGGGGCTCTTCTTGAGAACAATATAGAGGCCTCTCTTAAGGGAGAGGGTGCGCTTTGTGAACTTAACGGGATTTATCTCGCAGATGGTAAGCAGCAAATTAATACAAAGGTGATTATGAACCACCTAGTACCACACTGTAACTCCAGTCAACTCTTTAAAGGAATTCTAGACGATGAGGCAAAAGCTTCATTTTCAGGCAGAATAGTAGTAGCAAAGGATGCTCAGAAAACAGAGGCATACCAGAGTAATCACAATTTGCTTCTCTCCAGAAAGGCAAAGGTTTACGCTCAGCCTCAGCTGGAGATTTATGCTGATGATGTTAAGTGTTCCCACGGAGCTACAAGCGGCAGGCTTGATCAGAATGCACTCTTCTATATGCGGTCCAGAGGAATTGGCTCAGCAGAAGCAAAGCTGCTGCAGCAGATTGCTTTTGTGTACGATGTTCTGGAGAAGATCGAAAACCAGGAGCTTAGAGGAAGATTACAGGACATGGTGGAAAGTCGCCTTAGAGGAGAATACAGTCATTGTGCTAATTGCAGCGTGAATTGTTGCTAAATATAACCCAATCAATCAATTATTTATGAAAAAATTTTTTAAGCTACTGGTTGCCATCATGCTTGTTGGTACACCACTATTTGCTCAAACATCAAAAATTGTGGGCAAATGGTATACAATAGACGAGGATGGAAATAAGAAGAGCATCGTAAATATTTACAAGGCTCCTAACGGAAATTACGAAGGCAGTATTGAGATTCTTCTCACAGGAGATCCTGAAAGAAGGTGCGTAAACTGCTCCGGAAGTAAACAGAATATGAAGATTAAAGGGATGGTAGTCGTTACATCTATGAAGGTTGATGGGGAAAAGCTTTCAGGTGGAAAGATTCTGGACCCTGCAAACGGTAAGGAGTACAACTGCACAATGAGTATTGACAAGAAGACCGGAAATCTTAAAGTAAGGGGTTCTCTAGACAAATCAGGCATCATTGGTCGCAATCAAACGTGGATAAGGTCTGCAAATCAATAGATAGCGTCCTTTTTGCGATTTTGGGGTGTTGATAATTCGGTTAATAAATAACTTATAAATAGCCCCCCTTATAGCCCAATTTACTATATTTTTGTGAGAGTCGACGGACTAATCCGTCGGCTTTTTCTGTCGAAAACAAACACATCAGACTTATGAAAACTTATACCTACGAAGAGGCAATGGCTGCAAGCCTGCAGTATTTCAAGGGGGACGAGCTGGCCGCGTCAGTATGGATCAACAAGTATGCTATGAAGGACTCCTTCGGCAACATGTATGAGAAATCTCCCGAGGATATGCACAAAAGACTTGCAGATGAATTTGCCCGCATGGAGTCGAGGTATCCTAATCCTATGTCTGCTGAAGAGATATTAGAGCTTTTGAGGGATTTCAAATATGTTGTTCCTCAGGGTGGTCCCATGACCGGAATTGGCAATAATCATCAGATTGCCTCTCTGTCAAACTGCTTTGTGATTGGGCACAAGAAACCTGCCGATTCTTATGGCGGAATCATGAGGATTGATGAGGAGCAGGTTCAGCTTATGAAGAGAAGGGGTGGTGTTGGTCATGACCTCTCTCATATTCGCCCTGCCGGAAGTCCGGTACTTAACAGCGCGCTTACCTCTACTGGAGTTGTTCCATTTATGGAGCGATATTCAAACTCTACCCGGGAGGTTGCTCAGGACGGTCGCAGAGGTGCCCTTATGCTCTCAATATCTATTAAGCATCCGGATTCGGAGAACTTTATTGACGCAAAATTAGAACAGGGAAAAGTTACCGGTGCAAACGTATCGGTAAAGATAGATGACGAGTTTATGCGCTCGGCTCTACATGGAAAGAGCTATCGTCAGCAATACCCTGTTGATTCGGACAATCCTAAGTACGTTAAAGAGATTGATGCGTCTCAACTATGGAAAAAGATAGTCCACAATGCATGGAAATCAGCAGAACCGGGAGTTCTGTTCTGGGACACTATTATCAGGGAGTCAATTCCTGACTGCTATGCCGATTTAGGATACAGAACTGTTAGTACGAATCCGTGCGGAGAGATACCTCTGTGCCCTTACGACTCATGTCGTTTAATGGCTATAAATCTCTACTCTTACGTAGACAATCCGTTTACTCCCAAGGCTACTTTTAACATGGATCTTTTCAAGGAGCACGTTCGTAAAGCTATGCGTTTAATGGACGATCTTATTGACCTTGAAATGGAGAAGATAGAGCAGATTATATCAAAGATTGCTTCAGACCCTGAAGAGGAGGAGGTAAAACAGGCAGAACTTAATCTCTGGAACAAGATTAGAGAGAAGACACTGGGTGGAAGAAGGACTGGACTTGGAATTACTGCTGAGGGTGATATGCTAGCAGCACTTGGTCTCATATATGGAACAGACAAGGCAATAGACTTTTCAGTAGAGGTGCAGAAAACACTTGCTGTAGAGGCTTACAGATCATCTACTATTATGGCTCAGGAGAGGGGTCCTTTTCCTATTTTCGAGGCTGCAAGAGAGGTGGGAAATCCTATGATCGGCAGAATAAAGAAAGAGGATGAGGAGTTATATGAAACCATGCAGAGACATGGAAGAAGAAACATCTCCCTTCTTACCATAGCACCTACCGGTACAACAAGTCTTATGACTCAGACTACATCGGGAATAGAGCCGGTATTTCTTCCTTTCTACAAAAGGCGCAGAAAGGTGAATCCAAATGATAAGAATGTTTCTCTTGATTATAAGGATGAGGTGGGAGATTACTGGGAAGAGTATTTTGTGTTCCATCACAAGTTTCTTACCTGGTGCGATGTAAATGGACACAATAGGGACGAGGTTACTAAGATGAAGGCGGATAAACTGGAAGAGTTGGTTCAATCATCTCCTTATTATAAGGCCACTTCAAATGATATAGACTGGGTTGCTAAGGTTAAGATGCAGGGACGTATGCAAAAGTGGGTGGACCACTCAATAAGTGTTACAGTTAATCTCCCTAAAGATGTTACTGAAGAATTAGTTTCAGAAGTTTATAAAACAGCTTGGGAATTTGGTTGTAAGGGTGTTACGGTATACAGGGACGGATCACGGTCAGGTGTGCTGGTTGCTGCAAAAGATGGGGAAAACAAGGAGCAGGTAATAAAAACAAAAGATAGGCCTAAGTCTCTTGAAGCTGAAGTTATAAGGTTTAAAAATGGCGCTGAACAGTGGATAGCCCTTGTGGGTCTTATGAACGGACAGCCATATGAAATCTTCACCGGTCTTATTGATGAAGATACCAGAAGTATTCCTAAATCAGTTACTTTGGGACATATTATAAAGGAGAAGGACGAAGCCGGCAGAACCAGATACGATTTCCAGTTCCTTGACAGATATGGTTACCAGAACACAATCGGTGGAATTTCGCACATGTTCAACAAAGAGTTCTGGAATTATGCAAAACTTATCTCCGGAGTCCTTAGAAACGGTATGCCTATTACTGATGCTGTCAATCTGGTTTCTGGCCTGCAACTTGATAACGAAGCCATTAACAACTGGAAAAACGGTGTTGAAAGAGCCCTTAAAAGGTATATCCCTGATGGTACTAAAGAGGATACAGGTAAAAAGTGTGAGAAGTGTGGAAAGTCTGAACTAGTTTACCAGGAGGGTTGTCTTACTTGTCTTTCGTGTGGTTATTCAAAATGCGGATAAATGATAGTATATCCCAGAGCTAAAGTGAATATAGGTCTCAGAATCATAGGAAAACGCCTCGACGGTTTCCATGATTTGGAGACCTTCTTCATATCTGCCGGGAAAAGTGATGTTCTTGAAGTTACTGAGAGTTCAGAATTGATTATCAATCAATTTGGACTTACTCTTGATTCAGATCCTATGAGCAATTTGTGTGTAAAGGCTTATGAGGTGATGAAAGCTGAGTATGAAATACCACCTGTAGAGATTAACCTCTTTAAAAGAATCCCCTTTGGTGCTGGACTGGGCGGAGGTTCATCTGATGCAGCCAGTACTATTATAGCAATCAATAAACTCTATAATCTTAATCTTTCACAAGAGAGGCTTGCAGAGTTGGCCTCAAGGGTGGGTTCGGACTGTGCCTTTTTTATTTATGCATGCAGTCTTGATTCAAATAAGGGTGAGGGAATGACAGGCAGAGGAAGGGGAGACCTTCTTAGCCACTTTACTGTTCCCGGATTAACCGATTACGAAATTAAAATAGTTGTCCCGGATATTCATGTCTCTACACCGGAAGCCTATAGAGGAGTTATCCCGTCTGGAGCGGGTGTGGCACTGGAGGATTTGTTGGCTAGGCCGATAGTAGATTGGAAGGACTTTATAATCAATGATTTCGAAAATCATATTTTCATAAAATATCCAAAAATCAGGGAGATTAAGGAGCAGCTTTATTCAGAAGGAGCCCACTATGCCTCTATGAGTGGGAGCGGTTCTGCAGTCTTTGGACTTTTTCCCCGTTAATATTGATTAAACATTCTCTGGATTTCTCTGCTGTAGCTTGTTTTGGTGAGCGCCAGCATTAAAAGGATTCTTGCCTTTTGCGGTGATTTCAGACCCGCTACAGGATGTCTGGCGTCAAACTCTTCAGCTGCTTTATCAACCCCACCGCTTATTATTCTCGCAGACCTTACAAATCTCACCCCTTTATTATAACCTCTTTCAATCTCAGATGCATACTCTCTGTTGTAATTACCATGACCCACTCCTGCAATCACAACTCCTTCAACACCGGAATCTATAAGTGCTTTGAGTGCTACGCCTGATGAGAAAGCGTAACCATAAACAATCTCAACTTTAGGTAAAGCCGATATACCTGTTAGTTTGAATTCACTATTAGTAGTGTGTCTTGTTTCAGATTCCCGGGTAAATATTGGTTTGCCACCCCTCATGTATCCGAGAGGACCCATGTTTGGACAACTAAATGCATCGGTGTTGACTGTGTGAGACTTTGTTACGTCATCTGCAGAGAATATATAATCATTCATGACAACCATAACACCCTTTCCTCTGGAATCAGGCGAAGAGGCAAGTGCAACTGAGTTGAAAAGGTTATATGGACCATCCGGACTAAGCGAGCTGGAGGGTCTCATTGAGCCTGTTAAAACAACTGGTTTAAGATGCCTTACAGTAAGGTTTAAAAAGTATGCTGTCTCCTCCATTGTGTCTGTGCCATGTGTGATAACAACACCATCTGCGATGTTATTGGTAAAGAGGCTGTCAATTATGGTGTGCAATCTTAGCCAGATGTCAGGAGTCATGTTCTGGCTGGAGATGTTGCATACCTGTATCCCTGTGAGCTCAGCAATATCTTTAATTCCGGGTACAGATGATATAATTTCATTAATGCTTATTACCCCAGGAGTGTATGAGGCCTGGGTTGCGCTTTCTGCTGTGCCTGCTATTGTACCTCCTGTTGCAAGGATTGTTATTCTTGGCTTTGCACCGGCAAATGTGATGACTGAAAAAATAAGAAACAGGAATGCTGTTGAAGTGAAATATGCTCTTTTCATAGCGCTAAATTACAAAAAGATCACTCAGTAATCAAGGTGTCTTAAATCAAAAAGGCCACTCACCCTGCTACAAGTGAACGGCCTCTTCTTAGTACTAAAACCTAAACCTACATCATTAAGATGCAGGCAGAGTATGATTCGTTGCATTAATATTGAAGAATCTTCTATTTTTTTCTGAAAACCTTAACCGGAAGGAGCGACGCCAGATACCCAATAATCGCAACCCCTGCTGCAACAGCTGCTATGTCCCAGAACTTTAAGACCACAGGATAGGCCTCCATCATGAAATTTCCCGGCATACTAACTATACCAGCGTGTTGTTGAATAAGTGATATGGCAGACCCTAAAATTATCCCTATAAACATGCCTAAGAGCGATATCATCCAGCCTTCAAAAAGAAAGATTCTCTCAATAAGTTTATCGTTAGCTCCCATGCTTCTGAGGGTTTCGCTGTCGTCCTCTTTTTCAATAATAAGCATTGACAAGCTGCCATAAAGGTTAAATGAAATAATAATTACCACAAACAGGAGAATCATATAAATAGTAAGCTTCTCTGCCTTCATCATTTTATACAAAGTCTCATTCTGACTGTAACGGTCCATCACCTTATATCCATCACCAAGCAGCGCCTTGATTTTTTGATTTAATTCTGACGCCCCTTCTCCGTTTTGAATATATACCTCAATTGCCGATACTTCATTCTCCTCCATCTCCAGAATATCTCTTGCAACAGACAGTGGTACAAAAAGAAGATTCTTGTCCATAGTTCTTTCAACAGCAAAAGTGCCCGAATGGCTTAAATTTCTGCTATTTATAGAAGAGAGCGGGTTTATGTTAGAGAATTGCGTATATCTTGATGGGAAGTACAAGGTAAGCGGATCTGTAAAATGAGGTCTCATACCCAACGCCTGGGCCAAAGCCCTTCCTGCAACTGCCTGGGGTATTTCACCATGCCAGAGTGAAAATTGACCATCAACAATAAAGTTCTTAAGTACGGTAGATTGTTCAAAGCTGGAATCTACACCCTTCATCTCGGCGACAGCCTCATTGTTACCGTATTTTACAAATACATTCTCTTTCGCAACTTCGCAAAAAACATTGCCGTCAATCAGCTCTTTTGCCTTCTGGATAGTAATGGTATCTGTACGAAATGTCTTCCCCTGTGCCGGTAAAATAAGAATGTCGGCCTCACCGGCGCTGTAAAGAGACTTGATAAGGTCTCCAAAACCATTGTAAACGCTTAGAATAACAATAAGTGCCATAGTGCCTAATGCAATGCCGGCAGCACTTATTATTGAGATGATATTAATGACATTATGCGACTTCTTTGCGAAGAGGTATCGTCCGGCTATAAAAAAAGAGAGTCGCACGACTGCTACTTCTTTAGAAGTTCGTCTATGTGCTCCACATAGTCGAGAGAGTCGTCAATAAAAAATACAAGATCAGGTACAATCCTGAGTTGCTTTGCCACCCTGGTTCCAAGCTCATATCTGAGCTCTCTTGAGGAAGTAGTAACTATCTCAAGAACCTCCTTTGCTTTTGCCGATGGGAATATGCTAAGATATACCCTGGCCATGGCGAGGTCCGGAGAGACCTTAACAGAGGTCACGCTTACCATTGCACCGTTAAAAGCGGCCATCCCCTTCCCTCTTATAATCTCGGCAAGATCCCGCTGAAGCTGCTTGCCTACTTTCTGTTGTCTGGTACTTTCCGCCTCCATAATCAATCTACTTTAAGTATATAATAGTTCTTCTTACCTCTCTGAATGAGTAAGTATTTGTTGTTTAGCAACTCCCCCTCGCTGATTGTCAACTCGGGGCTATCTGCCTTCTCCTTGTTAATTGCTACTCCCCCTCCCAGGATCATCTTTCTGCACTCCCCCTTGGACGGGAAGACAGAACTCTTAACAGCCAGAAGCTCTACAATGTTCTCTTTAAGATCATCTTTATTAATGGAAAACTGAGGCACTCCCTCAAATACGGATAAAAATGTATCCTCATCCAATCCTCTAAGGGCCTCGGAAGTAGAGTTACCAAAAAGAATCCCTGAAGCCTCCAGTGCCTTTTTGTACTCCTCCTCACCATGTACCATTGAGGTTACCTCTTTTGCCAGAAGCTTCTGCAGCTCTCTTTTGTGAGGCTCAAGTAAGTGGGCTTCAATAGCAGTATCTATAGTTTGCTTGTCTAGCATTGTGAAAATCTTCACATACCTCTGGGCATCCTCGTCGCTAACGTTTAGCCAGAATTGGTAAAATTTGTAAGGTGATGTATATTTTGCATCCAGCCATACATTTCCCTGTTCGGTTTTACCAAACTTTCCACCATCTGCCTTTGTGATAAGCGGGCATGTTAGTGCATAAGCCTCTCCTCCCTCTTTTCTGCGAATAAGCTCAGTTCCGGTTGTTATATTTCCCCACTGGTCGCTGCCTCCCATCTGAAGTTTACAGCCGTAGTGCTTGTACAGGAAAAGATAATCATATCCCTGTACCAGCTGGTATGTAAATTCGGTAAAGGACATACCCTCTTTCTCATCTCCGGTAATTCTTTTTTTGACAGAGTCTTTGCTCATCATGTAGTTAACAGTGATGTGCTTGCCAATGTCCCTGATGAAGTTAAGAAATGTGTACTCCTTCATCCAGTCGTAGTTATTCACCAGTTGAGCAGCATTTGAAGAGTCAGAATCAAAGTCGAGGAATCTTCCAAGCTGAGCCCTGATAGCATTCTGATTATGCCTCAAAGTCTCTTCGTCCAGCAGGTTTCTCTCTGCCGATTTCATTGAAGGGTCGCCAATCATTCCGGTGGCACCTCCCACAAGAGCAAAGGGTTTGTGTCCACAGGCCTGAAAATGTTTAAGCATCATAATGCTTACGAGGTGTCCTATATGTAGAGAATCTGCTGTGGGGTCTATGCCTACGTAAGCAGATGTCTGCTCTTTCAGGAGAAGCTCCTCGGTTCCCGGCATAATGTTGTGGACCATACCCCTCCACTTCAGTTCTTGTACAAAGTTGTTCATTATGGTATAATTTGCCGCAAAAGTACGGTTTTTTCTTCTAATTTTGCAGAGATATAACCATTACTATGAAAAGAACCAAACTCTTCGCAAGGCTGCTCATTGTCGCTTCTGCAATGTTTTTTACAATTCAGCCCGTTTGGGCTCAATTTCAAACTCAGCCCACCCTTTTTAAGGATATTGAGCCGGACTCTTTAATGGAGAGAGTTAAAAGACTGCCCTCGATTCAAGATGTAAAAAGGCTGGAGAGCCCACATTTTAAAGATAAATATGTTTTATATATAGAGCAGCCTGTAAGCCACAAGGACCCCTCTCTGGGAAAATTCAGACAACGCGTTTTCGTGATGCATGCAGGTCTTGACAGACCCACAGTACTTGTTACAGAGGGTTATGGTGCATCATACGCCGGCAACCCAAACTATCGCGAAGAGATTTCAAAACTTTTTAATACTAACATCATATTTGTTGAACACAGATATTTCCTGGAATCTACACCTGAGAACAAGGATTGGAAGCACCTTACAGCTGAAAACTCGGCTTATGACCTCCATAACATTACAATGAGATTCAGGGAGATTTACAAAAAGAAATGGATCGCAACAGGAATAAGCAAAGGGGGGCAGACCGCACTTATTTACCGTGCTTTTTTTCCTGATGATGTTCATATAACAGTTCCATATGTTGCACCACTTTGCAGAGGAGCAGAGGATGGCAGACATGAGCCTTTTATTGCAAACTTTGCCGGAACCCCAGAGCAAAGAGCAAAAATCCTTGCATTTCAAAGAGAAGTTCTAAAGAGAAGAGCAACTCTGCAGCCTTTGTTTGACGCCCTGTGTGCTGAGAAAAAGTACGAATTTAATTTACCATTAGAGGAGATTTATGATTACTCAGTTCTCGAGTTCTCATTTGCACTATGGCAGTGGGGAAGCAACACGGATGAGATTCCTGCTCTGGATGCTGACGATAAAAAGGTATTTGATTACTGGATGAAGATAAGTTCACCTGACTACTTTGTAAAAGATAGTCCCACAACATCATTTTTTGTTCAGGCTGCAAAAGAGCTGGGCTATTATGGATATGACACAAAACCATTTGAAGGCCTCCTTAGAGTTAAGAGTACTAAAGGATATTTGTCAAAGTTATTCCTGCCTCAAGACCAGGAATTTAAGTTTAGCAAGAAGTTATCCCGAAAGCTCGAAAAATTTGTAGCAACTACAAATTCAAACATGATATTCATTTATGGGGAGTTTGACCCATGGAGTGCTGTGATGGTTAGTGAACCAAAATCAACCAACGTTGTTGTTGTCACAGACCCTGCAGGAAGTCACAGAGCAAGAATTTCAACACTTCCACAGGAGAGTCGTCAGAGAGTCATTTCACTTCTTGAAAGATGGCTTTTAGAATAAATTATTTATGATAGAATTCAGACAGATTGTTCTTGAAGATAAAGAGTGGATAGACAATGTACTTGCCTGTTCAGACTTCAGAGGAGCAGAGTACTGCTTTACAAATCTTTTTATTTGGGAAGAGGTTTTTAAATCAAAGATAGCCAGGCATAAAGACTTCCTTCTTTTCTCGTCGGGCTTTGGAGATGAAACAAAATATCTCTATCCTCCCGGAAAAGGGGACCTGAAGGAGGCTATATCGCTTCTTGAGGCCGATGCAAATGAGAGGGGAGTCCCGTTCAAAATGATAGGTTTGCCTCCAGAAGCAAAGTCTCTTGTGGAGGAGCTGTTTCCCGGCATGTATACTTTCAACCCTACAAGAGGTAGCTTTGACTATATTTATGAGAGCGAGAAGATGATTTCACTGGCTGGTAAGAAATTACAATCAAAGCGAAATCACCTCAACAGATTCCTTGATACACCAGGCTGGAGCTACGAGGATATTTCACAAGAAAACCTGGCAGAGGTAAGAGATTTTACCATCAAGTGGTGCATTGCAAATGGATGCAAAGATAACCAGTCAAAAATGTGGGAAATCTGTGCTGTTAATAAAGCCCTCTCTAATTTCTTTGAACTAAAGCTTAAAGGTGGTTTGATTAGACTTGACGGAGAGGTGATAGCCTACTCGGCAGGAGAGAGAATAAACTCAGACACCCTAATCGTCCATATTGAAAAGGCCGATTCAAATATAAGAGGTGCCTATCAGGCAATCAACAGAGAGTTTGCATTAAGGCACGCTGCATCTCTTAAGTATATAAACAGAGAGGATGATGCAGGTGAAGAGGGTTTACGCAAAGCAAAAGAGTCATACTATCCAGCCTTCATGCAGGAAAAGTATGCAGCTATTAAAAATTAACTATATTTGCAACCATAACCATAGTTTTTAACAAGTTGGAACCTCCCAGTAGTTTAACTGACGACTATTACCCCGTGGGGATGGCACTCTGCCTCATCCTTGCTCTATACGTAATTCTAAAGGCAGGCGAAATCTATCTCCTCACAATGTCTAAAGCTGAGCAAGATCAACTCTCAAAAAGAGAGGGGTCTGCTTCAGAATCGCTTCGTGTTCTCCTATCAAAGCCGGACTATCTATTTGGAACCATGTTTCAGCTGTCTGCACTATTAGTGGTCACGGCTTCTGTACTTTCTGCAACTCTTTTTTACAAGTCAGGTTTTATCCTGTCAATGCTTATTACTTTAACGATTGTAATAATATGCGGCCACATTCTTCCAGAGTTCCTGTCGTCAAAATATGGTTCAAGAATGGCGATAATTGCTGGATTAATGGTTAAGCCGGCAGGATGGTTTACAAAACCGGTTAATCTGATACTCTCTTCATTTGCAAAAAATGTTGAAGAGAGCAGAGAAGAGCGTGATGTTAAATCTGTTGAGGAGTTTGAAGAGGAGAGGGGTATTCTGCTCAATATTGTAAAGCTATCAGAAACAGCTGTTCGCGATATTATGACTCCAAGGGTATCTGTAGAGGCACTTGAATCAGGGCTCTCGTGGAGTGAAGTAAAGTCAAGAGCGGTTGAGTGTGGTTTTTCCCGATTACCTGTATATGAGGATTCAATTGACAACGTTACTGGATTTCTCTATATAAAGGACATGGTGGGCTTTATTAATAAAGAGGAGAATTTTGACTGGACAAAGCATATAAGAAGGGCTTATTTTGTCCCCGGGACTAAGAAAATTAATGATCTTCTTGAGGAGTTCAGACAAAAAAAGATGCACCTGGCTGTAGTGGCCGATGAATATGGTGGAATGGAGGGGATTGTCACTCTGGAGGATATACTGGAGGAGATTGTTGGAGAAATTTCTGACGAAACAGACATTAAAGAAAATAACAAATAAGAGATGGGACTATTTTTCAGCAAAGAGGTAGAGAAAGGGGCAACAATATCTGTCTGGGAAATCACCGAGACAGAGGAGGAGTTGATGAAACTAAGCTCTATCCCACACGATGAACTGGAGGAGCTTCAGCTTACAAAAAGCGTTGCAAGGCGGAAAGAGCGCCTGGCGGTTAGAGCGCTGCTAAATGAACTGTTTGACGGGAAAGTTTATCTGGGCCATCACGATAATGGAAGGCCGTTTCTGCAAAACAGTCTTATAGAGATAAGTATCTCACATACCGGTAAGTATGTTTGTGTTCTTACTCATCCGGATGAGAGCGTGGGAGTAGATGTTGAGTCTCTAGAGAGGAATTTTTCAGCCGTGGAGAAGAAGGCCCTCTCTGAAGAGGAGATTGAAAATCTTAGCGAAAAGAACAGAAACCTTCACCTTGCAATACACTGGAGCGTAAAAGAGGCCGTTTTCAAAAGAATGTCTCAGACTGAGGTTGATTTTGCTCGTCAGATTAATATAAAACGGTTCACCCCAAGAGATGAGGGAACCGTTGATGTAGAGTTTTTACACAAAGATGGATATCAGGATGAGTTTGAAGTGAGTTACGAACTTTTCGAAAATCACATCCTTGCCTGGATAGTCGGTTGAAGTTTCAAGAGTGATACTATCCTATAATTTGTTTAGAGTGGGCCTTTGTGTCCACTTTTTCAATTATATCGGTAATCAATCCCTCTTCATCTATTACGAAAGTTTTCCTGATTATGCCATCGTACTCTTTACCCATAAATTTCTTTCTTCCCCACGCATCGTAAGACTTTAGTATTTCAGCCTCTTTATCTGAAATTAAGGGGAATGGGAGGTTAAATTTCTCTATAAACCCTTTGTGGGATTTTTCACTGTCCTTACTTACCCCCAATATTTTGTAGCCTAAAGATTCAAATCTGTGGTAGTTGTCTCTCAGGTCACAAGCCTCTGCAGTGCAGCCGGGAGTGTTATCCTTTGGATAAAAATAGAGTACTAATTTTTTACCTTTAAACTCTTTCAGAGTAATCTCTCTGCCATCCTGATCAATTCCCTTGAAGTCAGGTGCTTTGTCGCCTATTTTTAACATTTGATTTTTATTTTACTAAACATCTGACTTAAGCTAAAGTTCAATAACAATGTCTCCAGTTACATCTCTCCCCAGTCATCCGCTGCCACTCCGGAACGATTCCTCCTCGCCGGCTTTGCCGTCTGCGGCGGGGGTTCCGTCGTGTTTGCGGATGACTGGGGAGGGAGGTACTGCATAACTTTTCACTGACGAAAACAGGCGTGGGAGGGACGAACCTCTATGGGGTTGAATCCCATGGTGTTACAAAACACAAATCTTTCATAATCAATAAATTATGTTTTGCAATTAGCTCATTACGA